>NZ_WJEB01000024.1:0-60907 GCF_010994085.1 Gracilibacillus saliphilus
CCGGTAATATATTCACTGAATCCATTATAGGATGCCAGTCCATATATACCATACTCTGTCTTCTTTAGTATATCAAATGCCTTCGTATTTTGGTAGGCATCCAATACATGATCCGTGGCTTTTACACCTTTCGACATCGTGTAAGCTGTTTTTCCACCTTTCAGTGCTCTTCCTGCCCAACCTACTACAGGGATAAATCCAGCTGCTGCCAATGATCCTGCCGTCACACGTTCGGCAGTCGTTAATTTTTCACCAGTAACCGGATCTACTCCTGTCGATGCACGCTTGGCATCGTAATAACCGGTTATTTCACCTGTAAACGTACAGACTGTATCCCACGCTTTTTCGTACCATGGGCGATTTTCCATTTCCTCTATTTTAGCTTGTAATTCACGATTTTCCTGTAATTCCTCCTGGTACTGCATATAGGATGAAGTAAGCTCCTGTGCATCTTGCCTTGCTTGATGGACTTCACTTTGCTGATAGATGATTTCATTAAAATGAACGGGAGAAATTTCTCCACCCTGAGATGAAGCATGAAGCATTTCTTGTATTAAACCGACAATCACTTGTTCATGGAGAGATGACTGATGATAATGATCCAATAAGAGCTGATCAAATTCCCTTACTTTCTGTTTGGTTTGTTTCCGTTTATCCTCAGCATCTTCCATCCGTTCTTCAAAGTCACTCTTGGAAAAAACGTCTAATGAAACGAGGTCATTGATACGTGAAAAGATCGATTGCAAATTGGATTGCTGGGCATCGACCAGATTGAATGCCTTTGAAGTACTATTGGCAAGTTCTCTTTCCAAAAAGGGGACTTCCACCAATGTTTTTCCACCTAATTCGAAATCATCTGCCATTCCTTCTATTCCTTGAAAAAAAGCTATTTGCATATCAATGAAATCAAGCCAAGCTTCAATGACATCGATTTGCGCACGATAAAATCCTTTAATTGCATTAGCACTCTTCCCAGTAAAATCATTTAAATCAACAATTTGCTGAAAAGCAGTTCTTAATGTTTCTAGTTGTTCACTTAAAGCCTTATATTCCTGTGCCCTAGCTTCTACTGTCTCGACTAGCGATTTAGTTTCCAACGTTTCAGTTGAGCTCATCGCTTCCTCTCCCTTTCCATCTTTCTACCTTCCAATTGCTTCATCTTGTTCTTTTAGTTTTTTCACACTTTCTCTTGTGTCTGCCAGGTTTTTTTCTACCGTTTCAATATATTGAAATAAAAATTCATGAATCATTTCTTCCCGTTCCAACCATTCATTCGTGAATTTTAGTTCATTTTTACCATAAGTGTCAGTAGGCTTCGGTAATTCTAATTGGGATAAGCAATTTCTCGCATTTTCAAGTTGCGCCATAACAGAATGAAAATGGAGCTTGATTTCCGTTCCACCACCAGCAGTACTACTTAATCTTATGTTCATTAGAACAACCATCCTTTTAATTCGTTAATTTTTCGTCCGAATGCTTCCACAGCTTCTTCACCTTGATCCAATAATCGATCCGCCTGATAAGCAATCGAACTGGCAATATCCAGTGTATTTTGTTGAAGCTTTAGTTGACTTATTTCCCAATCTATCCGGTAGATGTAGTGATCATAATTACTAATCTTCGTTTTCATCACTTGATAAGCTTCACGGCGATCCTCGTCAAACTTATTGGCTTCTGTACCCTCCCATGAAAGATCTAAAGAAGGTTTTTCAATTTGTTTAATTTCGATGAATGCTTGATCCTGTTCAGCTTCTATGTCACGTTTCGCTTCTTTTAACCTTTCTATCTTTTGTTCTATATCCGCTGAACGATTAGAAATAATATAAAATGCATTACTTAAAAAATCAGAATCTGACAATCTGTACACCTCCGTAACATATGATAGAGTAAGACTATGATCAGTGGCCGACTGATCATTAGGGGGTTAGCCACGCTTTATTCCTTCAATTCACTTGAACTTTGAAGTGGAAGTTTTACGCACTATTAACACATAATAAACTATTCATCTAATAAATCATTATAAATAAAAAATAGCAGAATAATCCAGAGAATATATGTATTTTTTGGAAAAACAGATATATATTCCTATTTAATTATCATCTTTTTATTTTCTGTTACTTTCGAATCAGTTTTATAACAAAAAAAGCAGAGACGGTAATACCGATCTCTGCTTAAGAGGAAGACTTCCAACAAAACTTCAGGAAGTCATTATTACTCCATAAAGTCATAAGGTGAAAAATCTTCTTGACCTACTTCTACAGCAAGGAGTTGTTCATCTGCTGTTAATTTCTGCTCTCCTTCATTTTCTGCTTTATTTTCTTGTACTTGGAATAATTCATGTAAATAAGTAATAAGTGATGTATAACGTTGATTAGTATCTTCTGTTTGCACCCCTCGTAAAAATGCTGATTTATCACCACACATGACAAGCGATTGTTTAGCACGGGTAATCGCTGTATAAATCAAATTTTTGCGCAGCATCCGATTGTATCCCGGGATAATTGGCAAAATGACAATTTGAAATTCACTACCTTGTGACTTATGAATTGACGTACAGTAAGCATGCATCAGATTCATCAAATCTGCTTTAGCATAAGCAACTTCTTTGTCGTCAAAACTTACAACAACTTGTTCCTCTTGGTCAACATTCTCATCTTTTTCAAAAATGGCGACAACTTCGCCTATATCACCATTAAACACACCATCTTCTGGTTGATTGACAAGTTGGATGACTTTGTCCCCTTTGCGAAAAACAGTATCACCAAAACGCATTTCCCTTCTACCTTGTTGTGGCGGGTTGATCACTGCTTGGAGCTCTGTGTTTAACCGGTGAATACCTGCTTTTGAACGGTACATGGGAGCTAACACCTGAATTTGCCGTAAGTCCACTCCTTTGTCATGAGCTTTTTTCACTACTTGCGTTACAATATCAACGACCTGATAATCCGGGCACGTTAAAAAGTTAAAATCATTTGCTTTGGTTAAGCTATCTGGCTGTACATGATTGTTTTTGATTTCATGAGCAAGCTGAATGATTTTGGAGCCTTCCTTTTGCCGGTACACTTCCTTGAGTGAAACGGAAGAGACGACCTCGCTTTTTAACAGATCTGCAAGCACCTGTCCTGGGCCAACGGATGGCAGTTGGTCTTCATCTCCTACAATTACTACTTGCATATCATCTGGAATCGCACGAAACAATTGATAGGCAAGCCATATATCAACCATCGAAAATTCGTCAATAACGAGAATTTTTCCTTCCAGCTTATTATTTTCATCTTTATCGAAAGTCTCATTGCCATCCCAACCTAATAGACGGTGAATCGTCACACTGTCAATGCCTGTGGACTCTTTCATCCTTTTGGCTGCACGACCAGTTGGCGCAGTTAACACAAATGGATATTCTTCGTCTTCTTTATAATCATCTCGATCCAATGAAAGATCATGAATCTCAGCATAAGCATTGATAATTCCTTTAATAACCGTGGTTTTACCGGTACCTGGTCCACCAGTTAAGATGAATATTTTCTCTGATAATGCGGTTTCTAGTGCCTGATATTGCTCTTTTCCATAACTTAAAACTTCTTCTTCCTCAATAGAACCAACAATTTTTAACAATTCTGCATCCGTAAATGTTCGGTCTATTTTTTTGTCAGCAATTCGTTTTATTTGAGCGCAAAATCCTGTTTCTGAGTAGTATAGGGACGGTAAATAGACTTTTTTGTCCGTTACAATGATTTGTTTTTCTGTATTTAGCTCCACAATTTGAGCAGTCATTTTGTCGACATCGATCTGGTTTGCTTCCCCATCTAATAATTGATCCATTTCATATAATAACTGATCAATCGGTAAATAAACATGACCATCCTGAATACTGTTTTGCAGAATATAAACACACGCTGCTTGTAATCTAGTAGGATGATCAATCGGAATGTTATTCTCTTTAGCCATTTGATCGGCTCGTATGAAACCAAAGCCTTCCACTTCAAATACGAAAGCATACGGATTGGTTTGCAATGTTTCTAAAGTATTTTCTTTAAAAGCTGTATACATTTTCTGAGCCATTTTCAGGCCGAAACCATATTTCGACAATGCAATGACAATATGTTCAAACCCTTGATTTTCTTGCAGGATCTGATAAATTTTTTCCTGTTTGTCTTTCGCTAATCCTTTTACCTGAGCCAGAACAGATTGATCGTTCAGAATCTGGGATAGAGCTGATTCTCCTAATGTATCGACAATCCGTTCTGCTGTTTTTTTTCCGATACCCGGAAATAGATCACTTGATAAATAAGCTATCACGCCTTCCTTCGATTCAGGAAGAAAACGTTGATAGCTTTCCACTTGGAATTGACGACCAAATCGTTTATGATCAACAACCCTGCCATAGAACTCATATGTCTCACCAGGGTCTAAGCGCCGGAAATATCCTTTCACGACGACTTCTGTTTCATCAAATTGTTGATTAGTTTCGAGAATCTTGATCTTTGCAATGGAAAAATGCTCTTGTTTATTTTCGAATATAGTATGAATCATTTCACCTTTTATGAAATTTTTTTGTTCGGCTGGTTGGCTATTCTCCATTACAAAGACCTCCATTTCTTACTGGTTTTCTTCGAGCATTTTTTCAATTTGCTGTTTACCATTTCCTGCTAATAAGTGATCAGGTTGAATTTCAAGTGCTTGATGAAAATGCGCCAATGCCTGTTCAACATCTTCATCATATAAGGCGATAACCCCTAAATTATAGTGAGCATCACTATGTTCTTTTTGTAACTCCAATACTCTTTCAAAAGTTGATTTGGCAAAGTCCAGTTGCTCAGTTTGTGCTAGTGCCAGTCCATATTGAAATTGCACATCCACATCATCAGGGCTTAGTTCGCTTGCTCGTTGTAGATATGGAAGTGATAATTTAAACTGCTCATCGTATAAAAATGTCATTCCTAACATAAAATACGGATCCGCTTCTTCCAAGCCAAGACTAATTGCTCTCTGAAAATATTCTTTTGCCAAGTCATATTTCTCCTGTTCAAACTGAACATTTCCCAATCCATAATAAGCTGTTGCTGCTTTTTCATCGAGCTCTGTTGCCTTTTGATAAAATCGTTCAGCTCGCTCATAATCTTTCATATGTAAAAGTAGATTACCAAAATTGATATAATGAACGGGATCTTGTGGATTTTTTTCAATCGCATCTGTAAAGTATTGTGCTGCATCTTCTAGCTTGCCTTCTTTCATATACTGAATCCCTTGGTCCATTTCAGTCATGTTAAAACCTCCTGTTGTTATTTTAGCTTAATTGTGAATTAGCGTGCAAGCACTGTCTGCGGATTGATCGTATGATGACCAATTCTGTATCTGAATATCGCATTTGTCTTTTATCAGATTGATGAGAGACACTTTTTTGTGATTTGCTCTACTTTTGTCCTTCATCGAGCTTATGATGGACACTTTTTGTTGATTTGTTCCTCTTTTGTCCTTCATCGAGCTTATGATGGACACTTTTTGTTGATTTGTTCCTCTTTTGTCCTTCATCAAGCTTATGATGGACACTTTTTGTTGATTTGCTCTTCTTTTGTCCTTCATCAAGCTTATGATGGACACTTTTTGTTGATTTGCTCTTCTTTTGTCCTTCATCAAGCTTATGATGGACACTTTTGTTTTATCTTTTCACCTTTTTTAAGCGAAAGGGGACAGCACATTAATATGCTGCCCCTCTAAATCATCCTACATAATCTAAATATTTATCATCTTTAATAATCTCATCGATTGTTCCACCACCCAAGCAGATTTCATCTTGGTAAAAGACGACTGCTTGTCCTGGTGTAATCGCACGCTCTGGATTATCGAATATGACTTTAGCAGTACCATCTTCATTTGGATAAACAGTTACTCCATTGTCTTTCTGACGGTAACGGAATTTTGCCGTACAATGGAAAGCTTCTGTGGGTGCTTCATTAATCCAATTAATATCCGTTGCAATTAGTGCGTCGGAATATAATGCATCGTTATGGTAATCTGCTCCAACATAGAGTACATTGTCTTCTAAGTTTTTACCAACGACAAACCATGGACCACCTGGACCACCGATACCAAGACCTTGACGTTGGCCGATCGTATAGTACATCAGACCGTCATGCTCACCTTTTACTTCCCCGTCCAATGTCATGATTTTACCTGGTTGGGCTGGTAAATATTCACTAAGGAATTCTTTGAAGTTTCGTTCGCCGATAAAACAGATTCCAGTACTATCTCTTTTGTTCGCTGTAGCGAGTCCGTTTTCTTTGGCGATACGACGTACTTCCGTTTTTGGTAAGTTTCCTAGTGGGAACATAACTCTTTTTAACACATCTTCAGACAGTTGATTTAAGAAGTATGTTTGATCTTTATTATCATCCACACCACGTAACATTTCTGCACGATCACCAGTCTGTCTTACTTGGGCATAATGTCCTGTTGCGACATAATCAGCACCGAGTGAAAGGGCATGGTCTAAAAATGCTTTAAATTTAATTTCTTTATTACACATTACATCAGGATTCGGAGTTCTACCTGCTTTGTATTCATCTAAAAAGTAAGTAAATACTTTATCCCAGTATTGTTTTTCAAAGTTGACGGCATAGTATGGGATATCAAGTTGATTACATACCCGAACAACATCATCGAAATCTTCCGTTGCCGTACATACACCAAATTCATCGGTATCATCCCAGTTTTTCATAAAGATACCAACAACATCATAGCCTTGTTCCTTTAACAGAAGGGCTGTTACGGATGAATCGACACCACCACTCATACCGACAATTACACGTGTATCTTCATTTTTTTTCATTGTTGTCACCACCTTAGTTTGTGAGTCTTTGGACGATTTTCGCCACTTTCTCTGCTGCCTCTGCTATATTTTCCTGAGTATTCGCTAATCCGAAGCTGAAGCGAATCGAATTAGTCGTACAGCTACTATTTTCCGTATACATCGCGCTTAACACATGAGAAGGTTCAACTGACCCTGCTGTACAAGCACTTCCGCTTGACGCTGCTACACCACTCAAATCAAAATTGGTTAATAGCGCTTCTACATTGGTTCCCGGGAAGCTTACGTTAATAATGTTTGGTACGCGTTCACTTTTTTCACCGTTAAGTGAAAAATTGACATTTTGGTCACGGAGTATTTGCAAAAAGAGATCGCGATAGTCTTGATATTGTTGATATCGTTGTTCTCTTTCTGTCTGGGCAAGCTGAATTGCTTCTGTAAATCCGGCAATCGCTGCAACATTTTCCGTACCTGGACGACGTTTACGCTCTTGTTCTCCACCATGCTGTAAGGCTTGTAACGTTACATCTGGATGAACATATAAAAACCCTAAACCTTTCGGACCGTTTATTTTATGAGAAGAAACAGTTAACAAATCAACTTTAAGTTCCCCAACATCTATCGGTAACATACCATAAGCCTGAACAGCATCTGTATGAAAGTAGGCTTGATGATCCGCTAGCAATTCACCAATTTCTGCAATCGGCTGGATCACACCTGTTTCATTGTTTACCATCATGACGGTCACAAGTATGGTATCGTCACGCAAAGCATTTTTCAATTGTTCAAGATTAATTACACCGTGTTCATTTACATCTAAATACGTTACATCAAACCCTTGTTTTTCAAGATATTCAGCCGTGTGTAATGTTGCATGGTGCTCGATTTTTGTTGTGATAATATGTTTCCCTTTATCTTGATTGGCTAGCGCAACTCCGGTTATAGCGATATTATCTGCTTCAGTTCCACCACTTGTAAAAACAATATCCTTTTCGGTAGCTTTTATAGATTGGGCTGCAACCGATCGTGCTTTATCTAAAACCTGTCTAGCTTTCCGTCCAAATGAATGAATACTAGATGGATTACCAAAATTCTCTTGTAAGCTTTCTGTCATTGCCTCGGCAACTTTCGGGTGTACCGGAGTTGTCGCGGCATGATCTAAATAGATAGCTTTCATTACTTTCAACTCTTTTCTTTAAATGTAGAACATGTAAGGATCCTGTACACCTTTTTCCCCGTAAGTGGACAAGTCCTCTAATGTGGTTGTATCCAGTACATCTTTCACTGCATCACGAATTCTGATCCAAAGTTCCTGTTTGGCTGGCTCTTCCTCTTCAATTCCCTCAACCGGAGTGATTGGTCCTTCTAGAATTCGGATGATATCTCCAGCTGTTATCTCATTCGGTTCTTTTGCCAATACATAACCACCATATGCGCCACGAATACTTTTTACTAAGCTTGCATTTCTCAATGGGGCAACTAGTTGCTCTAAATAGTGTTCTGATAAATTGTTTTCTTTGGCGATACTTTTTAACGACATCGGGCCGTTGCCATTATTTTTGGCCAGCTCGATCATAATCGTAAGTCCATATCTCCCTTTCGTAGATATCTTCATGATTACACCTCATTTTTCCCCTTCAAATTATCTATATACAATGTTCGTCATTAGTTGTTATTATAGCATGAATGATATACTAATTGCAGAACAATTCATAGCAGGTAAAAAGAAACAACGAACGCAATTAGCTAAGTATTTCTCATCATTACATACTTGCCTATATTAAGAAAGCAACTAAAAAATGTCAAGTTGCTTGCTCTAGAAGTAATAGAAAGGATGTTACCATGGCAAATCAACCACTTGCTTTTCGAATGAGACCAAAAAATATAGATGAAGTAATTGGACAACAACACTTAGTAGGAGGTGGCCAAATGATCAGGAGAATGGTTGATGCAAACCGACTCCATTCAATGGTATTCTATGGACCTCCAGGCACAGGGAAAACCTCTATGGCAATCGGTATTGCAAATAGTTTAGGTATTCGCTATAAACTATTGAATGCAGCTATTGATAAGAAAAAAGATATGCAGATTGCTGTAGAAGAAGCAAAAATGTCGGGACAGCTTGTTGTTATATTAGATGAGGTACACCGACTTGATAAGGCAAAACAAGACTTTCTTTTGCCACATGTAGAATCGAATCTAATTACATTAATCGGTTGTACGACATCAAACCCTTATCACTCGATCAATCCTGCGATCCGTAGTCGTTCTCATATTTTTGAACTCTTTCGGCTTGAACCTTCAGATATTATCGAAGCATTAGATCGTGCGATTGCTGATGAAGAAAATGGTTTAGGGAAGTTGCCACTTGTGGTGGAGGAAGAAGCGAAAGAACATTTCGCTAATGCCTGTAATGGTGACTTGCGGGCTGCCTTGAACGGACTAGAACTAGCAGCCTACTCTACGCCTCAAACCGATGATCAGATCGTGATTGATTTAGCGAATGCTGAAGCTTGTATGCAAAAAAAGAGTTTCTCCCATGACAAAGGTGGAGATGCCCATTACGACGTATTATCTGCTTTTCAAAAGTCAATCCGCGGCAGTGATGTTGACGCTGCATTACATTATTTAGGACGACTAATCGAAGCTGGTGACTTAGAAAGTATTGCTCGGAGAATGCTGGTTTGTGCATATGAAGATATTGGACTTGCAAATCCGCAAGCTGGTCCAAGAGCATTAGCTGCAGTCGAGACCGCTGAACGTGTGGGCTTTCCGGAAGCACGTATCCCTTTATCTGTGGCTATTGTCGAGCTATGTTTGTCTCCAAAATCGAATAGTGCTTATTCAGCACTGGACGCAGCACTTGCTGATATTCGTAGTGGTGATACCGGTGAAATACCTGCACACTTAAAAGATGCGCATTATAAAGGAGCATCAGCCCTTGGTCGTGGAGTTGATTATAAATACCCGCACGCCTATGAAGGCGGCTGGGTTAAGCAACAATATTTACCCGACAAAATCAAACATAAACAATACTATCAGCCTAAGGATACGGGGAAGTTTGAAAAAAATTTACAACAAATATATCAAAAAATGAAAAAATAGTGTTTAATTCACTCCTTTTCTGGTCACAATAGCAAATAAGTTAATCTATTCGTACGATTATCAATCTATTAGAAAAGCAAAAAGCGCCCGATCAAAAATGTATGACCTGCGCCCGTTCAACACGGATGGATCGAAGTTGCCACGCAAAGTGGCGCTTTTAATCGATCATACATACGTAGGAGATAAAGGAATCACAGTGACGAAGGAACTGATGATGACTTGTCGCACAAAGCTGAAGGAAGGGCACTAGTTTTTGGGTGCTTGGAGCTAGACATCTCTGTTTGCTTAACTATCTATTAAAAAAATATATCAGAACCAAACAAGGAGTGAACATCCATGGCGAAAGTACGTCAAGATGCATGGTCACATGAAGATGACCTATTATTAGCAGAAACAGTATTACGACATATCCGAGAAGGGAGTACGCAATTAAGGGCTTTTGATGAAGTAGGCGATAAATTAAACCGCACTTCAGCAGCTTGCGGATTCAGATGGAATGCCGAGGTGCGACAAAACTATGAACAAGCTGTACAAATTGCGAAAAAACAACGGAAAGACAGGAAAAGAGCACTTGCCAAACAAAATAATGTTTATACACCTCCTAGTGTACAAACTAGTCAACAAGAAAATGAGACAAATAGAACGATTGAAGAAGAAGTATATTCGATGTTGAATTGGAATTCCAATCGTGAACAAGCTCAACCCGAAACTACTCCGGTTACTGAGTCTTATCAGGAAGAATATAGTATAGATCTAGATCAAGTTATTCGATACTTACAATATTTGAAGAAAGAGCAAAAACTAGCACAATCTTCAAAGGCCAGTAACCAAAAACTAGCGCAAGAAAATGAGCAACTACAAAACCAATTGGAAAATGAACAAAAAAGAGTAAAAGAATTAGAGAAGGAATTACAAACGATGAAGGAAGACTACCAAGCCTTTATGCAAATTGTTGAGCGAGCTAGAAAGATGGTAGTATTTGAAGAAGAAGAAGCACGTCCGATTCCAAAATTCCGCATGGATAAAAACGGAAACTTAGAACAAGTAGCAAAATAATGAAGCAAAGGCAGCTACCTTCAGAAGCTGTCTTTTATTTTTGTACTCGAAAGCTATTCTCGTAGTCACTTTTTCCTTTTTTAGCTTTCTTTTGTCTGTGAGAAACATTGGTTGTACTACAATTTTGTCTGCTATGTAAAATCGACTCTTTTCTAAAAAACTAATAAGAATATCTTCAATTCTAAATCACCACGAACCTTCATATCTGGTTCTATTCTCTTCTACATATAGAAAAGACACACCATGAAAATGGTGTGTCTGTTAATTTTAAATCGACAATCCCAATTGTGCCGTCGTAAGTGATGAAGTTTTGATCCCGCTCCTAGCAGGTGGGTGCCCTGTCCTATACTTCATGCTTCCGCTATTTTTCATATAAGTAAAGCGGCATGCACACCATATAAGAACGCCGGGCTCCCGATGTAATTGGTGTTCGGTCAAAACGTCAATAATCCGACGAACACATCAGGATTTTTGTTATCTTGTTGTTAACTACATAATAGCATATCGAATTTTGGAATTCAAGGGTATTACTTTACAATACCTTAACCATTTCTTTACATTTATTTTAATTTTAAATGTAATTCATTTAACTGTTTACTATCAACAGGACTTGGTGCCTCTGTCATTGGATCTGATGCTGATGCTGTTTTCGGGAATAAAATGGTATCACGTAAATTCGTGCGACCTGCAAGCAACATAATAAAACGATCAAATCCGAAAGCAATACCTCCATGTGGTGGTGCACCGTATTCCAATGCATCAAGTAAGAAACCAAACTGAGATTCTGCTTCTTCTTTCGTGAATCCAAGTTTTTCAAACATTTGATTTTGCATTTCACGTTGATAAATACGAAGTGAACCTCCACCTAGCTCATATCCATTCAATACTAGGTCATACGCTTGTGCACGAACTGCTCCAGGATCTGTATCCAATTTGTCAAAATCAGACTCAAACGGCATTGTGAATGGATGGTGAGCTGCATGGTAGCGCCCTTCCTCTTCATCATATTCTAATAGTGGCCAGTCTGTGACCCAGAGAAATTCAAATTTACTTTTATCAATTAAATCGTGATCTTTAGCCAACTTCAAACGTAATGCACCTAACGTGTCATATACGACTTGTTTTTTGTCAGCTACAAAGAACAGAATGTCCCCTGGATTAGCATCAAGCATGCTGCGGAATTGTGCTTGTTCTTCTTCTGAGAAAAATTTGGCAATAGGTCCTACTAAGGCTTCTTCTTCTACTTTCAGCCAAGCTAACCCTTTTGCACCATAGATTTTTGCGAAGTCTGTCATATTGTCCAAATCTTTACGAGAGTAATGTTCTGCTTTTCCTTTTAAGTTAAGAGCACTTACTTTCCCACCATTTTCAACTGCTTGGCGGAATACTTTAAAGCCAGAATCCTTCACTACTTCGGAAAGTTTCACTAACTCCATATCAAAACGTACATCTGGTTTATCTGAACCAAAACGCTCCATTGCTTCATCATATGGCATACGATGGAATGGCGTTTCAATATCTAAACCTTTCACATCTTTCATTACTTTTTTCATCATGTTTTCTGTCATTTCTAAAATATCGTCCATTGACATGAAAGATGTTTCGATATCAATTTGAGTGAATTCCGGTTGGCGATCAGCACGTAAATCTTCATCACGAAAACAACGAGCAAATTGATAATACTTTTCAAAACCTGCAACCATTAATAATTGTTTAAACAATTGTGGTGATTGTGGCAAAGCGTAAAAGTAACCTTCATGTACACGACTAGGCACTAAATAGTCACGTGCACCTTCTGGTGTACTTTTTGTCAGCATAGGTGTTTCCATTTCTAAAAAGTCTTCACTGTTTAAAAATTCGCGAATGGACTGTGTTGCTTGGTGACGTAACTTAAATGTTTCCTGCATTACTTCACGACGCAGGTCTAAATAACGGTATTTTAATCGAATATCTTCTGATACATCGATGTCATCTGTTAACGTAAATGGAGGTGTTTTTGCCTCATTTAACACATTTATTTCACTTACGATAACTTCAATATCACCTGTATCGATTTTTGGATTAACCGTTTCAGCATCTCTTTCTACCACTTCGCCTTTTACTTCAATTACATATTCACTACGGACACTGTCTCCAACCTCATGTGTTTGTTTACTGTTTTCAGCATTAAAAACGATTTGGACAACGCCAGATCGATCTCGCAAATCAATAAAAATAATTTCGCCAAGGTCACGACGTTTTTGTACCCAGCCTTTGAGTGTAACTTCTTGATTCACGTGATCTTTTCGTAAAGTTCCTGCTAAAGTTCGCATGATTCTCCCCCTTATAAAATCCCTTGCATGTGTTCTGTTAATTGATCTAAAGCAACTGTTTCTTGGTCACCAGTCTCCATGTTTTTTATGGCGATTTGATTATTAGCTAATTCATCATCGCCCAGAACTAGTACATATTTTGCTTGAAGACGATCAGCTGCTTTAAATTGTGCTTTAAATTTTTTTGCTTGATAATCCTTATCTACCTGAATACCTGCTTGACGTAATTCATTAACAATTGCTGCTACTTTTAGATTGGCAGCATCCCCTAATGATACAACATAACAATCCAGCTTGCTGTCAATTGGCAATTCAACACCTTCTGCTTCTAATGCCATCAGTAGACGTTCAATACTTAGCGCAAAGCCAATTCCAGGTGTTTCAGGTCCACCAAGATCTTGAACCAATCCATTGTACCGACCTCCGCCAGATAATGTGGTAATTGCTCCAAACCCTTCTGCATTACTCATAATCTCAAATGCGGTGTGGTTATAGTAATCAAGACCACGTACTAAATTTGGATCCACCTCGTATGTTATATTCATTGCATCTAAGTATGCTTTTACCTTTTCAAAATAAGCTTCTGATTCGTCATTTAAGTATTCTAAAATAGATGGTGCATCTTGCATTTTGGGATGTTCGCGGTCTTTCTTGCAATCTAATACACGTAAAGGATTTTGTTCTAAACGTGTCTGACAGTCCTCGCACAATTCTTCTTTCACTGGTGTAAAGTGATCGATTAACGCTTGACGGTGATTTTCTCTGCTTTCCTGATCACCTAGACTATTTATCACAAGCTTTAATGACTGCAAGCCTAATGTTTGATAAGCATTCATTGCTAATGAAATAACTTCAGCATCGATCGCGGGATCAGCACTTCCTAATGCCTCTACACCATATTGTACAAATTGTCGCATTCTGCCTTGTTGAGGTCTCTCATAGCGAAACATTGGTCCTATATAAAATAGTTTTGTCGGTTGATTAGGAGAACCAAACAACTTATGCTCAACAAATGAGCGAACAACTGAAGCTGTTCCTTCTGGTCTTAAGGTAATACTTCGATCTCCTTTGTCAAAAAAAGTATACATTTCTTTTTGGACAATATCTGTTGTATCACCGACACCACGCTGAAATAATTCAGTATGTTCAAAGATGGGTGTGCGAATTTCTTGGTAATGATAGTTATTGCTTAATTCCTTCAATTTTCCTTCGACATATTGCCATTTTTCCGTCACACCAGGTAACAGATCTTGCGTACCTCTAGGTGCTTTCATTAGATCTCCCCCTCACACATTCTCTAGATTAATGGACATAAAAAAACTCCCACCCCTAAAAAAAGGGACGAGAGATTACCCGTGTTGCCACCCTAGTTGAAGTATAATTACTTCCACTCAAACAGTTAACGCCTGTTACGTTCATACCTACTCTATTCGGTACAAAGCCTCCGGAATGTCTTTCGCGTAAGCCAGTCAGCAAGAATTCTTTCAGCCTCGGGAATTCTCTCTCTTTCCTACTGTTTCTTCGCTACTCTTTCCATCATTAGCTATAGTTATCTTTAGAATTTATTATATCATAATCGTTCGTGATTGTTTTTGTCAAGTTTGTTTTCGGTTTTTCGCTATTTTTTGGGTAGAGTGCAGAGGAATATCAAATTGTGCAGCAATTTCTGTTTGATAGTTCCTTTGCTGGAATTCATGATAATAGTGAGAATTTTTAGTGTATTGCTGATTCGTTGCTGCTTTTCTGTTATGTTTGTAATGCGTATGCATCCGTTGTTCTCATCCTTTTTTTACTTTTTGTTATGATTCCGGTAAGATAATAGTGATCATATGTCGAAGGAGCGGTAGCAATTGTGAAAAGAAAAATCTTTTTCCTGACACTCATTAGTTTTATTTTTATTTTTTCAATATCTTTACTTATTTATGCAAAGGATGCGCAAATTGAAGGAGAAAATTTAAATGTAAGAAGTGGACCTGGTACAGATTACGATGTAATTACAAAAGTAAATCCTCCTGAGCAGTATCCAATTCTCGAGGAATCTGGTGAATGGGCTAAAATCGATTTAGGAGATCAGCAAGGATGGATCCACCAGGATTATTTTTTGATTACAGAAGAGTCTGAATCGCAAAATGACAATGAAAATATGATGGAAGAAGAAAGCTCTGATAACGAAGAACAAGATGAAAAAAGCTCTGATTCCGTTATTAATTCAAAGGAAACTGACAGACAGATGGACAATAGCTTAGCAGGCAAAAAAATCGTCTTAGATCCTGGTCATGGTGGAAGGGATGTTGGTGCTATTGGTGCTTCAGGTGGCTTTGAAAGTAATTACACGTTAAAGACAGCACAAATATTACGTGAGAAGCTAGAAGAACACGGTGCGGATGTATATCTTACTCGTAGTAATAATCAATATGTGCCATTAACGAGCAGAACAACACAAACCAACCTTCTACAAGCTGATGTGTATCTTAGTATTCATTATAATAGTACCCCGGAGTTACCAGAGGTTGAAGGTATTGATACATATTATTTATCTGAACGAGATCAGCAACTTGCCGAGTATGTGCATAGTGGAATTATTAATGAAACTGATATGAATGACCGGGGGATTGAACAGCGGGATCTACATGTATTGCGGGTCAATCATCGCCCGTCACTATTATTGGAGCTTGGTTTTATTTCAAATGAAACAGAGGAAAGAAATATTCAGTCACGAGCATTCCTTGAAGCAATGAGTCGAGGAGTTTCAATAGGTCTAGAACAATATTTCAGATAATAAAAACGAGTTGATTATGCCAACTCGTTTTTTTATTATCCTTATCACTCTACTCCACTTTCAAGAATCATGGTAACAGGTCCATTGTTGGTCAGAGATACGTTCATAGTAGCACCAAATTGCCCCGTTTGAACGTTAATACCTTCTGCTCTTAATTTTTGATTGTATTGTTCATATAGTTTTTCGGCAACATCAGGTTTGGCTGCCTTCATGAAGTTCGGTCTTCTCCCTTTTCTTGCATCTCCATAAAGTGTGAATTGTGAAATTGAGAGCACACTTCCGTCTACGTCTTTAAGAGATAAGTTCATCTTTTGGTTTTCATCTTCAAAAATACGTAAGTTTATCGTTTTGTTAACGAGATAACTAACATCCTCTTCCGTGTCTTCATGAGTGACACCGACTAATGCGACATAGCCATTCTCTATTTGACCAACTACTTGATCATCTACTGTAACAGCAGCTTCCTTAACTCGTTGTAATACTACTTTCATGCTATTTCACTACCTGCCTTTTTACTGAATCGTTCGTTCTACTGTATAAACATCTTTAATTTGCTTTAAACGGTCGACAATCCGACGTAAATGATTAATATTATGAATCAGAATGGTTACATTAATAATCGCGATTTTATTACGATCAGAACGGCCGTTTACCGCAATAATATTTGTCTTTGATTCATTGATAACCTGTAGGACATTATTTAATAATCCACGACGGTCATATCCAGATATTTCTAGGTCAACATGATAGGACTTAGATTCAGATTCTGTATTCTCCCATTCAACAAAGATTAAACGGTCTTTTGCTTCGTTTACCTGCACATTTGGACAGTCCTTACGATGAACAGAAACGCCTCTACCCTTCGTAATATAGCCGACAATATCATCACCAGGTACCGGGTTACAACATTTAGACAAACGAATCAACATGTTGTCGACACCTTCTACCCGTACACCAGAATCTCTTTTTGATTTTTTCTTTATCGATTGGCCACTTGCATTGACTTCCTCAATCGTTTCTTCTATCTTTTTATCCTTTTCTTGCTGCTCACGAATTTTTTCGGTCAGTCTGGTCACGATTTGTGCTGCCGTAATGCCATGATAACCAACGGCTGCAAACATATCCTCTTCTGTACCAAAACTGAATTTTTCTAGGGCCAGATCAATATTTTCCTCTGTTAATACTTCCTTTGGCTCAAATCCTGCTTGTTTTAGCTCCTCTTCAACCATCTCGCGTCCATTGCTCACATTTTCATCACGACGCTGTTTTTTGAAAAACTGCTTTATTTTATTTTTTGCTTGCGATGTTTGCGTCATTTTCAGCCAGTCTTGTGAAGGTCCATAAGAATGCTTGGATGTCATCACTTCCACAATATCACCATTTTTTAATTGGTAATCAAGTGGTTCCATCTTGCCGTTGATTTTGGCACCAATCGTATGATTCCCGACTTCTGTATGAATTTTATAGGCAAAATCAATTGGAACTGAACCTCTTGGTAATTCAATAACATCACCTTTTGGAGTAAATACGTAAACCATGTCTGAAAAAAGATCAACCTTCAATGATTCCATAAATTCCTCAGCATCATTTGCGTCATTTTGCCACTCTAATATTTCACGGAACCATGCAAGACGGTCTTCATTTGACTGTTGAGTGGTATTAACCTTCTTACCTTCTTTATATGCCCAGTGTGCTGCGATCCCGTACTCTGCTATTTCATGCATTTCTTTTGTACGGATTTGTACTTCTAAAGGTGCACCCTTAGGACCGATCACCGTCGTATGCAGAGATTGATACAAATTTGGTTTTGGCATGGCAATATAATCTTTAAATCGTCCCGGCATTGGCTTCCAGCATGTATGAATAATACCTAAAACAGCGTAGCAGTCTTTAATACTGGATACAATAATACGTACTGCTAGCAGATCGTAGATTTCATTAAATTGTTTTTTCTGTAACATCATTTTCCGATAAATACTATATAAGTGTTTCGGTCTGCCAGAAAAGTCAGCTTCGATATTAACATCATTCAATTGTTTTTTTACTTCTTCCATTACTTCATCAATATAATGTTCACGCTCTTCGCGTTTTTGTTTCATTAAGTGAACGATACGATAGTACTGTTGAGGGTTTAAGTAACGAAGTGCCGTATCTTCCAATTCCCATTTAATAGCTGAAATACCTAACCTGTGTGCCAAAGGTGCAAAAATCTCTAACGTTTCATTCGAGATACGACGTTGTTTTTCTGCAGGTAAATGTTTTAATGTCCGCATGTTGTGTAATCTGTCTGCAAGCTTGATTAATATTACACGAATGTCTTTAGCCATCGCAATGAACATTTTGCGGTGGTTCTCAGCCTGTTGAGCCTCTTTTGACATATATTTTATTTTCCCGAGCTTTGTTACCCCATCAACGAGCATTGCAATTTCTTCATTAAATTCCGTTTCCAAGTCTTCTACAGTAATTGATGTATCTTCGACGACATCATGTAAAAAACCACTAGCTATCGTCTCGGGATCTAATTTTAAATCCAGTAAGATTCCAGCAACCTGAACAGGATGAATGATATATGGCTCTCCTGACTTACGAAATTGTCCCTCATGTGCTTTTTCCGCATAATCATACGCACGCTTGATAAAGCGAATATCTTCATCATTTAAATAACTTTTAGCTTCTTCAAATATATCCTCAGGCGCTAAAATTCTATCTTTTGCCATATAATCACCTTTTACTATTAGACTAACTACGTTATAAAACGTGTTTTATCTATCATACCAAAAATAAAGCAAATTTTCCTCCTATACCTTTCATTTCTCGACATTTTACTTCATTTATTTATTATGTACTAATTATTATACTTAACATCACTAACTATAGTGAACATTCGGTGGCAATTTAACACGCATTATCTGATTCGGAATGCATAGAAACTGCGAAGTATGAAAGTTCTGTTTGTTCGAAGTAGCGTAATAACTTTAGGCATAATTTTGATGATAACTACCACTCCGGCTGCTTACTTCCCTTCCCTGGATAATCATTTATCCTTGAAAGAGAAGGTTTTTCCTCGGAGCAGAGGCGGCGCTTCCGGGGATATCCTCTCCTTTTCCCTGGATATAGAAGATTTTCCCCGGAAGGGAAGACTTTTTCCTCGGAACAGGACCGCGCTTCCAGGGATATCTTTTCCCCTTCCCTGGACATAGACGATTATCCTCGGAAGGGAAGACTTTTTCCCCGGAACAGGACCGCGCTTCCGGGGATATATCCTTCCCTTCCCTGGTTATAATCGTTTATCCCCGGAGAGAATACTTTTTCCCCGGAACAGGACCGCGCTTCCGGGGATATATCCTTCCCTTCCCTGGTTATAATCGTTTATCCCCGGAGAGAATACTTTTTCCCCGGAACAGGACCGCGCTTCCGGGGATATATCCTTCTGTAGGGTTGTCTTCTTGCTGTCTATTAAAAAAGCATGAGTCCGATTTGTTGCTGAACTCATGCTCTAATAAGAACCTTATGACGTGACCATATAACTTATCTTCATTTGGCACACGTTATTCTTAGTATTCCATCAATGTTAATACATCATACCCCTCTAGTTTGTCACGTCCGTTTAAGTAGGATAGTTCGATCAAGAATGCACAGCCTACTACAATACCGCCAAGCTGCTCGACTAGATTAATTGTTGCTTCGATCGTTCCACCTGTTGCTAATAAGTCATCTGTTATTAACACGCGTTGACCAGGCTTGATTGCATCTTTATGAATCGTTAAGACATTCTTACCGTATTCTAAACCATAATCAACTTTTATTACTTCACGAGGAAGTTTTCCTTCTTTTCTAACTGGTGCGAATCCGATTTCTAATGCATAGGATACTGGACACCCAACAATAAAGCCTCTTGCTTCAGGACCTACAATGATGTCAACATCTTTACTTTTAGCATATTCGACAATTTCGTTAACTGCTGCTTTATAAGCTGGGCCATTGTCCATTAATGTTGTAATATCTTTAAAGCGAACTCCTTCTTTTGGCCAATCTTCTACAACTGTAATATACTTTTTATAATCCATGAACCATTTCCTCCTCATGTATCTCAGCATTCATTTGCTCAGATATCCATGTTTTTAATTGTGTATACGATGAATAAATTAATATTTCTTCTAGTTCCATCCATTTTTTTCGATCTTGATAAACCTGTGCTTCTGCTAAATCTTTTTTAGACGGTTGATCGGCTGGCACAATCAACCCTTCTTTACGAGTTACAAACTCCAGTTCATGAAAAACCTGGAACATAAATTTAATTTTTTCTAATTTCCAACCTTTATATTGGGCAAGTTTAGGAGCATCTACTTTGTAATCAAAATATTTACGCTTTAACATTAACTGATACAACCACTTAAATTCCTCTCTAGTTGGCAAGGCCCGAAAATAATCACTATCTTTTGTGGAGAAACATACGATCAACCGTTCAAATTCTACTTTTCGAACAAGCTCGCGAATGTCATCTAGTGATTTAGGTAGATCAAGTAAATATAGTGCTTCAATGGTTTGATTAAGACTTAATACTGTATCTTTATCACAGACAGGTATTCGATCGGAGTTATGACCTTGAAAGCTCACAAAGTAGTGGTTTTCCAAAGTATCCTCTAATTTTAGCTGCCAGTTCTTTGTTCCTCTATAGTCAAAAAGCTGCCAACTAGTCACAGCAATATCTTTTATCATCATTTGTGGTTTGCGGATCCCATTCCATTCGTTAACTTGCAGTTCCCCAACCATTTCGATTGGTGTCTGTTTAGCCAGGAATGGTACCTTCTCACCAAAACCAAATCCAATACTATCCATATGCACACCAGCATCGACAAATTTCATCTTTAGGTGATTTTTAGTTGCGCCAATTTGACTTATCTCAGAAGGAGTTGCCTCAATATGAAAAAGAGGTTTTGGATTAGCCATGCCAAACGGTGCTAGCTGGTCGATCGTTTCCAATAACGACATATCAATATCGCTGATCGATAATTTACCACTGACAAGCAACTGCGGTTTATAATCTGCATCTGTCAATTGCTCTTGTGCTAATCGATCTAATTTTTCTTCTAACTCTATAATATTTTCTGTTGGTAATGTCATTCCGGCAGCTTGAGCATGCCCACCAAAATGTGTAAATAAATCTCTGTGTTGCATACAATTTTGGAACATGTCAAAGCCTTCAATACTACGGGCAGATCCTTTTGCCTGATTTGTTTCCGGATCAATGGTAAGTACAATAGCTGGTCGATAGTATTTTTGAACCAGTTTAGATGCAACAATTCCCAGTACGCCTTGATTCCACCCTTCTTTCGCAACGATAATTACCCGCTTTTCCGCATCAGATGATTCGAATATTTCTATCGCTTCTTTTGTAATATCGGCAACAATTTTTTGTCTTTCCGTATTTAGTTCCTGAACATAATTAGCTAATTCTTCTGCTTCTTCAGGATCATCCGTTAACAACAAGTCGACAGCTAAATTTGCATCCTGTAAACGTCCAACTGCATTAAGTCGCGGTCCAATTCGGAATCCGATATCTTCCTCAGTAGCATTTCCTTCTATTTGGCACAGTTTTTTCAATGCTTTGATCCCTTTACGCTCAGAACGGGTTAGTGCTTGTAAACCATCATGCACGAGGATCCGATTTTCATCTTGCAAAGGAACTAAGTCTGCGATCGTTCCAATTACGACCAGATCGAGAAACTGTTTAGGAAAATATCCAAGTAAATGTTCCGCAAATTTAAATGCAACACCTACTCCTGCTAATTCCTTAAAAGGATAACTATCTGAACATTTAGGGTGAATAATGGCATAAGCTTCCGGTAATGATTCTTGCACCTCATGATGATCCGTTATAATAACATCCATACCTAATTCATTAGCAGCGGCGACTTCGTTTATTCCAGCTATTCCATTGTCCACCGTAATAATAAGTTGAAATCCTTGGCGATGTGCTTCACGAAATGCCTCTTCATTGGGACCATAACCTTCTGTAAATCGATTCGGTATATAATAATCACACATCGCGCCACTTTCACGTAATGCCTCGATCATCACTGTAGTTGAAGTCACACCATCGGCATCGTAGTCACCATAGACTAGAATACTTTCGCCTGCATCGATTGCTTGTTTCACTCGGTTCACAGCTTTATCAATTTGAGAGAAACCATTCGTATTATGAAGTAGTTCCAGACTTGGATTTAAAAAATTTTTGGCTTTTTCAGCTGTATCGATTCCTCTTTGTAACAATAGTTGTTTAATTACAGGAGAAACATTTACATCTGCTAAACTGTCCATATTTGCTTCGTCATTATTGTTATATGTAAAAATCCAGTTTGATTGACTCTCTAACATAAATTCACCCCTGACTCACTTATTATACAAAAGTGTATCAAGGGTAGCAAACAGAATTATTTTACTGTATCGTCGTTTTCTGCTATTTCAGTTGACGCTAATTCTTTTGGATCAGCTTCTACGACAGGATTTTCATGGGCTTTTAACTCATTTAGTTCTTTTCTAGCAATTTTTAATTCTTTTTGCAATCGAATCACACGAAACACTCCGACCGCAGCGGTAATAATAGCTCCCATTAAAACAGAAAATAAAATAACAAGAATAAGTGGTGCATGGCCAGTTCCAAACAGATAATTGACCTCAACAGCATCTACATTAATGACAGCAAAAATAGCGATAATAACTGCGAATACTACAGCAAAAATAATATACGTTTGTCCTTTCATATACTTATGCTACCTCCTCCATGTTGTCTCTTACCATAAGTTAAGTATAAAGAAATTAATATACAATGTCGATTTATGTTGTTATTCTAACAACATATCATCGATTCAACTTCGATCGCTTTACTATCCACTAACAACTTCCATCTCTTTCATTTAATTAGTTCTATCGATATATACCCGTCCTTCTTACAAAATAAACTAAGAAAAGCGAACCGATGATGACTTATCGGAGGGCGATTCGTGAAGTCGCCTAGTTTTTGGACGCTCGGAGCTAGACATCTCCGAAAATTTTATACTTTCTTGTCCTATTAAAAAGCTGAGCATCTTGAATAAGATGCTCAGCTTTATATTACACTTGTGGGCCGTCGTTATACTTTTTTTCTTGATAAACGATCGGCTTTTCTTTAATCGATTTACCACGCCATACCAACCAAATTTGTGCTGCAATGAATAGTGATGAGTAAGTCCCCGCAATTAAACCTACAATTAACGCAAATGAGAAGTTGGTAATAGCATTAGCACCGAAAATGAATAGCATTAAAGCAGCAAATATTACCGTTAAAACGGTATTGATACTTCTTGCTAATGTCTGCATTAAACTATGATTGATAATTTTAACAAGCTCGGCAAATGATTTGATTTTCTTCTTTTTCTTCAGATTCTCTCTAATCCTATCAAAGGTTACGATCGTATCATTGATGGAATAACCAACTATGGTTAAAATCGCAGCAATGATTGTAATATCAAATTCCAACCTTGTAATACTAAACAATGCGATAATAAAGAATGCATCGTGCAATAACGCCAGTATTGCCGTTAAAGCAGAATAGAATTCAAATCGAATGGTTACATAAATGATGATCCCGATCGAAGCATACAAGACAGCAAGCACCGCATTCTTGGCTAATTCTTGCCCCACAACATTTGATACAGTGTTAACGGTCGGTGCACTTCCGTATTTGTCTTCAAAATGACTTCTCACTTCGGAAACTTTGTCTTGCGATAACTCATCCGAGAAACGAGCTACAGCAATATTTTCATTATCACCAGATAACACTATTGGTGCACTTACTTCCAAGTCAAGTGCTTCAAACTCTGCTTCAATTTCTTCAGAAGTTAGTGTCTGGTCCGCTAATACTTCTACTCGAGAACCAGCTGTAAAATCTATTCCGAGATTTAATCGGAATATTGCCAAGCAAACAATACCGATTACGACTAAACCAATAGAAATGCTGAAAAATTTCTTACGGTGTTTGACAAAATCAAATTTTTTACCGAAGATTGTTGGTTCCACTTCTTCACCACTATTAATATCAAGAATTTGATCCTGTTTCACACCAAACCATCCAGGGCGTTTATTTAACATGTTGCTGTTAACCCAGAAGCCTAGGAATAATCTGGAGCCAAATACTGCTGTGATAAAGCTTAATACAATACTGACCATTAGTAGTGTCGCAAACCCTTTTACAGAGCTTGTACCAAAGGTAAATAGTACTGCTGCAGCAATCATCGTCGTAATGTTGGCATCAAATATCGTTGACAATGAATGTTGGTTACCTGCTTTAAAGGCTGCTTTAACTGATTTTCCTTCCTTAATTTCTTCCTTAATCCGTTCATACGTGATGATATTAGCATCAACTGCCATACCAACCCCTAGTACTAGGGCCGCAATACCAGGCAAAGTTAAGACACCATTCATTAATTGGAATACCAGTAACACCAGGTATACATATATACTTAATGTTATCGCGGCAATCACACCAGGAAAACGGTAATAGAAAATCATATATATAAAGATTAAAAGAATTCCTAATATACTGGCAAAAACAGTTTTATCTAATGCTTGTTTACCAAACTGTGCACCAACTGAATCTGAATACTTCTCTTCTAATTCAACTGGTAATGAACCTGCATTTAATAAATCAGCAAGTTGTTGAGCTTCTTCAATTGTAAAAGTAGAACTTTCAATCATAATATCGGTAGTTCGTAACACTCCATCAAAGGTTGGAGCAGATATTACCTTTGAATCCTCTTTCTGGATTTCTTCTTCGTATGTATCTCCTTCTTCATAATCCATCCAGATAACCACTTGATCGGAAAGGTCTGGATTTTCCATAATTTCTTTTGTGGTGTCACCGAAGCGATCCGCATCTTTAAATTGGACACTCACAATTGGTTGATTAGTGTCTGGATGAAAATCCTGTTTGGCACTACCTTCTTTTATATCCGAGCCATCTAAATATTTTTTATCGTTCACATCTCGGAATGATAATTGTGCAGTAGTAGCTAACATTTCCCTTGCTTCATCTTGATCTTGAACTCCTGCCAACTGTACACGAATGCGATTCGGTTCTTCAATATCAAAGCTGGGCTCACTAATACCAATCGCATCTACACGCCTTTCAAGAGTGGCAACGGTTGATTCTAATACACTTCTATCTACTTCTTGTTCTTCATCCAAAGGCTTCACATCATACAAGACTTCAAAACCACCTTGCAGATCAAGCCCTAGTTTCATTTTACTTGCTATATCCGTATATGTTGTTCCAATCGTTGCTCCCAATATTAGGACAATCAGAAAAAATGCAACGATTCTCCCTCTTTTTACCATATGTAAAGCCTCCCTAAGTTTTCACAACACTACTATATTACTATAAAAGTAAAACATGAGACAAGTAATGAAGGGAATACTAGTCTTTTTTTTCATTTCCTAATAAAGCATCAAGTGATTCCTGTAAATTATTATCTCTCCATGATTGTTGGGTTAAATATGTCATAAATATGTTGGGATGTAAATGAAAAATATCCTGAACCACTTCATGTAGTGTTTTATCAGGGTTACCTTTCCATACCTTATCTAGTAAACAGTTCCAAATATCTTCTGATGTTGCTTTCGAATAATCCAGTAATTGAAATTCATTGACCTTACTAGCTAGCACATCTTCCAGTTCATGCTTCCATAACGAAACTTGCTTTCTTACTGTCATGAATTTTTCCTCCATCCGTGATTAGAACTATACTATAATCCTTCATCATTTCATGCATGCTTAAACACGAAAAAATCTATCCGAAATTGTCATGCTTGTCCTCACCCCATGCATATACTTCATTGTATATGAAAATTTTCCATTTGAGAAGGTAGGTCGAGCAAAGTGACCAAACAAAATTTTTTACAAGGGACTATTATTTTAATCATAGCTGGAATGATCACAAGATTTTTGGGATTTATTAATCGAATTGTGGTCGCGAGATTAATGGGCGAAGAAGGTATTGGTTTATATAATATGGCGTTGCCAACCCTTTTTTTAATGTATACGATCTCGCAAATCGGACTACCTATTGCCATCGCAAAACGAGTGGCAGAAGCAGATGCTAAAAATGATCAGGCCAAGATCAAGCAAATATTAATTCTTTCCTTAACCATCACCATTTCGTTGAGTATTCTATCTTCTGTGTTGATGTTCTTGCTGATCCCTTATATTTCAAGTTATCTATTAACCGATGAACGTGTCTTTTACCCGATGATGGCGATTATCCCTATTATACCGATTAGTGCTGTCGGCTCGGTAATTCGCGGCTATTTCCAAGGTCGTCAAAACATGAAGCCGCAGAGCTACGCCCAAGTCTTAGAACAAATCGTGAGGATTGGGTTTGTCTTAATATTGGTAAGCTGGTTGGTGCCCTATGGAGTAGAATTAGCAGCATCTGGTGCAATGATAGCTGTTATTATTGGGGAAGCTGTTTCCTTACTGTTCATGCTAAAAATGTTCCAGATCAAGAAACGGATTAAATTACGGAAAAATATCTATCAATACTTAAAAACAGGTAAAGAAACACTACAGCAATTGTTTTCGATAGCAATCCCTAGTACAGCTAGCCGAATGGTCAATTCGATTGCTAATTTTCTGGAACCCATATTAGTTGCGCAAAGTTTAGCCTTGGCTGGTTTTCATGCAACTGTAGCCACCAAACAATATGGAGCGCTAACCGGTTATGCACTCCCATTATTATATCTGCCCACCTTTATCACACATTCACTCGCTGTTGCCCTAGTACCTAACATTAGTGAGGCAGAAGCTAAACAGCACAATAAATTGATTCACTACAGAATACATCAGGCTATTCGGCTTTCTTTCGCATCTGGAGCTATCGCTACCGTCTTATTAACGCTTTTTGCTGATGCCATATTGCAATATATGTACGGTACAAATAGCGCTAGCCTTTTTCTGAAAATAATGGCGCCATGTTTCTTGTTTATGTACATTCAGTTCCCACTGAATGCGTCTTTACAAGCTTTAGATTTAGCAAAACAAGCGATGTGGAATAATATCGCGTCAACAGTGATCAAATTTATTATTTTAATCAGCCTTGCCACCAATCCACAATTTGGGATTTATGGTGCTGCTATTGCCATGTGTGTTGGCGTCATCATTGGTACGGTATTTCATTTGATTACCTTATTCCGAGCCATTCGTTTTTATATACCGCTTAAAATGATAGGGAAGATGATCGTATTAACTGGTTTAACCTTCTGGATGGGTAAATTATTAATCCAAATATTTTCCTTTCAAACAGCTGATATGTTCACCTTTTTCATTATTTTCATTCTATTAATTGTTAGCTACCTTTTCTTTCTATTCTGCTTACAGTTTATTAGTAAAGATGAATTACAACAATTACGAAAAAAATAAGGCTGGGTCAAAAAAGTAATGAGGAAATCCGAACATAAATGTCTGCGTACAGATCCACTTCGGCAAAATAATTCGCTTTCCGTAGGCACGGGCTGAAGAAAAGCACTTCAAACAATGGATCTTCAGCTCGTTTGCTTGTGATAAGGAGTCTGCATATTTTGCTTACGCTTCGTTCAGTTTGTTCGGATTCTCGCTCTACCTATTTAGTTATGGCTTAGCCTCATTTTTTCTCGTTCTTTTCATCAATATACCATTCATCATTCACATCAATCGAACAGAAGGATACCTGCTTTACGTCGTTAAAGCCTCTTTTCTCCAATTCTTGGTGTAACCAGTTCTCACTTTCCCCTAGTTGATCTAAGGCTTGCTCTTGTATTCTACCATCTACGATTAATGGTAATACAAGCCCCTTTATCTTACTCCGTACATTAGCAAAATCTTTTTTTTCAATGATCGAGAGCTTACCGGACGGCTCCAGAATAGCATATGATACATCTTTAATACTTTCTGTTCCGTTTTCGCGAAGTTGTTGCATAAGGTCATCAAAATTGAAGCGATTTTTCTTCATCGCATATTCATCAATTTTTCCTTCCGTAATAATAATAGCTGGTTTCCCTTCAAACCATTGCCGAAATAGCGGACTTTTTAACGAAATCCATGCAGTTAAACGCTGAATGATAAGTAAAATTACCATTGGAATTAAACCATAACCAAAAAATAATTCTAAATCTTCTATTGTCAAAACTGCGATTTCGGCTATCATGATAAAAACTACAATATCTAATAGGCTCAATTCACCTACCTCACGCTTTCCCATTAATCGAAAAATCAGCACAATACTAAAATAATAAAGCAATGTACGAAAGATAATAGTAAAAATTTCTTCCATAGACAAACTAGCCACACCCTTTACAAGCGATGTGGCTAGTTTTCCCAATGCTCTTGGTAATATACTTACAGCGGTTGTTGAAATGGTATCAAATAACGAAAGTAAATATAGATTGTTGCAATGACCAAAGACAGGATAACAACTGGAATCCCGTAAAGCATAAATTTGAGAAATGCAATCGGCTTATTATGCGCATCTGCAAGCCCCGCTACGACAACATTAGAAGATGCACCAATTAGTGTACCGTTTCCGCCAAGACATGCACCAAGTGCCAATGACCACCATAATGGATCTAAATTTGACATTCCGTATGTTTCAAATTCTTTTATGACTGGAATCATAGCTGCAACAAATGGAATATTATCAACGACCCCTGAAAAAATCCCTGAAACCCATAGGATTAATAAAGCCGTATATGTCATATTCCCTTCTGTTAACCACATAATTGATCTGGCAAGCTCATCAATAATCCCTACTTCTTCTAAACCGCCAACAAGCATAAATAGACCAATAAAGAAAAATAATGTGACCCACTCGACTTGTTGAAAGACAGTTTCTGCTTCCACTTCTTTTTCACTAATTATTAAAAGAAGTATGGCACCACACAAAGCAATAATCGTTAAATCAATGTGAAAAACTGGCTGTAATAAAAAACCTGTAATGGTTAGTGTTAATACTGATAACGATTGATATAGCAGTGGAGTTTTAATTAAATAACTTGCTTCATTCATATTCATTAGCTCTTGTATTCTATGGTCATCTATTTTCTTCAGTTGTTTACGGAATAGAAAGCTGAGAATAACCATAATTAAGACAAACAAAAATGCAGCAATCGGTGCTGTGTGCTGTATAAATGAATTGAAAGTTAAGTGAGGAACAGCTTGGCCAATCATAATGTTTGGCGGATCACCAATTAATGTTGCTGTCCCACCAATATTTGCTGTTAATATAATCGTTATTAAATATGGTAATGATGGTATTTTTAGTAATCTTGTGATTGTTAGTATAACCGGAACAAATAATAACACAGTTGTCACATTAGCAAGTAATGCCGAACCTACCGCCGTTAAAAATCCAATTCCTACCATCAAAGGAATTGGCTTACCTTTTACTACTTTTGCTAACCAAATGGCAATGTACGTGAATACACCTGTTTTTTTCGTTATCGCTACTAATACCATCATTGCAAAAAGAAGTGCTACCGTGTTCCAATCAATATAGGATGTTACCGCATCTTCCCAGCCATAGACACCTGTTAATAGTAACAGTACACCACCAGCTAGGGCGACTAACGCTTGATTTATTTTTTCTGACATTATAAATATATAACTAATAATAAAAACGGCAACTGCGATGGTAACTGACATGAAATGTCCCCTCTCTAATCTTCATAGTAAGACAAGTTATATTACCATCTATATTCTTATTTTTTGGAACTATTCAAAAAAGCAGTTCTTCTATTTTGGAGGGACATGCATACATAATTAAAGAGGACTTTTAAATAATCAGGAGGTGTGATCGATGAAAACAGTTGTTGGCGTCTTGTATGGCTGGATCGGAATTTTTGTAGTAATGATTCTTGCCAGTGTTATTCTTACACTATTGTTACGTTTCACTTCTTTAGGCGAATCTACACTCGAAATGGCTACGTTATTTATCAGTTTTATTGCGTTATTTACAGGTGGATTAATCGCAGGATTAAAAGCAAAGCATAAAGGAATTCTTATCGGTACGATTACAAGTCTATTGTTTACGTTTGTCGTCTTTTGTTATCGTTTCCTTGGTTTACAGGCGGGTTTTTCAGTTGTCGAACTAGTAAACCATAGTGCATATTTATTGTTAGCGATAATAGGGGCAATTATTGGTGTCAACCTATCTTCCGAGGAAGAATCAGCCTAAAAAGATTCATTCGTAGTAGATACAAACTGCGAAGGAATGAAAATTTTGTAGAGTGAGGCCTTCTTCCATTCCTTCCATAAGGAGTGCTGGGATACCGCTCCGGCAGAATACTGCGCTTTCCGTGGGCTCGGCTTCAGCTAACTTGGTGAAGAAAGGCACTTCACCAAGTGGATCTTCAGCTCTCGCAGTTCCACAGGAGTCTCCGTATTCTGCCTCCGCTATTTTGGTTCTCTGATTATAGAAAGAAATGAACTCATGGGACTAAAATTTTCTGTTTTATTACAGTACTAATTGGCTGTGAATGCTCCTTTAGCATAGTCGTACCCTACACTACATATGGTGGAGGAATCGACTGGTTGATTTCGGATTAGTGTTGTGGAGCATTTCTTAACGAAGGCCGCCCACTTTCACTCCTGCGGGAATTGTTTGACCTGAAGATCCACTTTTTCGAGCGGTTTTTGCTCGAAAAAGTTAGCTGAAGGGCAAACCCCACGGAAAGGGAAGTGGGCAGCCAGAGTGGTAGTTATCATCACTATATATTTCAAAATTATCTCTTAATGCAGTACGAGTACCGGAGGAGAACAAATCCATGTCCAGTTACTGCGCAGCTTATGTATTTTGTGCAATATTTTAGTTTTGTAGAATAAAAAATACCATGACAGTTTGAAAGGCCATGGTATTTTTCCTTATTTTTAGCTTTGTTCTACTACTTCTCTTACTGCCGAACGATCGTATGTAAGTTTCGTTCCATCCCCAGCTAGAAGTACGATCTGATCTTCATCCAGTGCGTGTACAGTTGCATGGAATCCACCAATTGTGACGATCTTGTCACCTTTTTTCAATTCTTGTTGCATTTGACGGACCTGCTTTTGTTTTTTCTGTTGAGGTCTGATTAACAAGAAATAAAAAATCACAACCATTAAAATCAGTGGTCCAAAAGTTGCTAAAATTTCCACTCACTTCGCCCCCTTTCTAGAAGTTCTTTGCGTTTGGCTTGTTAAAACCATATTGTTCAAAGAATTCCTCTTTAAAATCACCAAGTCGGTCTTGCTTAATCGCTTCACGGACTTGCTCCATTAATTTTAACAGAAAATATAGATTATGATAAGTAGTAAGTCTAAAACCAAATGTTTCATTTGCTTTGACTAGGTGTCGAATGTAAGCCCTTGTGTAATTTTTACATACATGACAATCACAATTTGGATCTAATGGTGAAAAATCTCGAGCAAATTTCGCATTTCGAACAACCAATCGCCCCTCAGATGTCATACATGTTCCATTACGAGCAATCCTTGTCGGTAACACACAGTCAAACATATCTACACCACGAATCGCACCATCAATCAACGAATCAGGTGATCCTACCCCCATTAAATAACGAGGCTTGTCTGATGGTAATAATGGTGTTGTAAATTCAAGCACTCGATTCATCACATCTTTCGGCTCCCCTACTGATAAACCGCCAATTGCATAACCAGGAAAATCTAAGGATGTTAAGTCTTGAGCACTTAATCGACGTAGATCCTCATATTCTCCACCTTGAACAATACCGAATAATCCTTGGACATCTTTTCGCTCATGTGCTGCTAGGCAACGCTCTGCCCAACGGCTAGTACGTTCAACAGACTTTTTCATATAGTCATGTTCTGCCGGATATGGCGGGCATTCATCAAAAGCCATCATAATATCCGAACCTAATGCATTTTGGATCTGCATCGCTTTCTCCGGTGATAAGAACAGTTTCTCACCACTTAAATGATTTCTAAAATGAACCCCTTCCTCTTCAATTTTTCGTAAATCGCTTAAACTGAAGACTTGAAATCCCCCAGAATCAGTGAGAATCGCACCATCCCAGTTCATAAATTGATGCAGTCCACCAGCTTCTTTCACAATATCTTCTCCTGGTCGTAACCATAGGTGATATGTGTTAGATAAAATAATATTCGCACCCATCTCCTCTAATTCCTCTGGACTCATTGTTTTCACTGTCGCCAAAGTACCAACAGGCATAAAAACGGGTGTTTCAAATGTTCCGTGTGGCGTGTGCACTTTCCCAAGCCGAGCACCAGTTTGTTTACAGGTTTTAATATGTTCATATCTTATAGCTGTCATAATGGTTTCCTTTCCTTACAAAATTAGCATGGCGTCACCAAAACTGAAAAATCGGTAACGTTCAGCTACTGCTTTGTTGTAAGCTGCTAAAATAAAATCGCGGTCAGCTAACGCGCTTACTAACATAATCAAAGTTGACTTCGGTAAGTGGAAATTCGTGATTAAGCCATCAATCGCTTTAAATTGATATGGAGGATAAATGAAAATATCGGTCCAACCATTTCTTTCCTCAAAATTTCCACCAGTATCCCGAGCAATTGTTTCTAACGTTCTTGTGGAAGTTGTTCCAACAGAGATAATTCGATCTTCTCTTCTCTTTACTGCATTTAATTGTTCAGCAGTCTCCTGTGTCATTTGATAAAATTCTGCGTGCATTTCATGTTCTTCGATATTATCTACACTTACTGGACGAAATGTTCCCAAACCTACATGCAACGTAATAAAAGCAATTTCCACACCTTTTTGCTTGATTTGCTCTAATAACTCTTCTGTGAAATGCAACCCTGCAGTCGGTGCAGCTGCTGAACCTTTCTCTTTTGCATAAACGGTTTGATAGCGATCGCGCTCATCTAATTGTTCCTTAATATATGGTGGGAGTGGCATTTCTCCTAATTCATCCAATACTTCATAAAAAATACCTTCATATTGAAAACGAAAGACTCTTCCACCATGTTCTTTCGTATCAACACACGTTGCAGTAAGTTTTCCTTCACCAAAACTAATGGTAGTACCTACTTTCACTTTTTTTGCAGGCTTGACGAGCACTTCCCAATTATCACCTTCCAATTGGGTTAATAATAAGACTTCTACTTTTGCACCTGTATCTTCCTTCACACCATACAATCTTGCAGGTAATACTTTTGTATTATTTAATACTAAACAGTCACCTGGTTTTAAAAAATCCAAGATATCGTAAAAATGATGGTGGGTAATTGAACGATTTTCTCGATTTAAAACCATCAAGCGCGAACTTGCGCGATTCTCTAATGGAGTCTGAGCAATTAGCTCATCTGGTAAGTCAAAATCAAAATCTTCTATTTCCATTTTTCTTCTCCTTCTATTTGAATCGTCCGATAATAGCAAAAATCACCGTTAAAATAATACTGATCACAATCGAAGTCATAATCGGGAAATGGAAAGAAAAGTTTCCTTTTTTAAAACTGATATCTCCTGGCAACTTCCCAATCATTCCCCATAACAGACCAACGATAATAAAGACAACCCCTATTACAATAAAGATTTTGCCAAAATCCGTCAAGCTTCAGGCACCTCCCGCTCAAAATGCGCATATGCTTTTGGTGTCACTAATCTTCCTCTTGGTGTACGCTGGATAAAGCCTTGTTGTAATAAGTATGGTTCATAGACGTCTTCAATTGTTTGCGATTCCTCACCGATGGATGCTGCGATCGTATCTAATCCAACAGGACCACCTTTAAAACCATCCATCATCGCTAATAACAACTTATGATCAATATGGTCAAGCCCTTCTTGATCGACTTGTAACATTTGCAGAGCCTTCTGTGTAGTCTCTATTGATATACTAGCTTCTCCTTTAACTTGTGAAATATCGCGAACTCTCTTTAATAATCGATTGGCAATACGTGGTGTACCACGGGATCTCCTCGCTACCTCTAACGCTGCAGCTTTATCAATTTCCACCTGAAAAATATCGGCAGTTCGTTCGACGATGGCACAAAGGTCCACCACTTCATAAAATTCTAATCGTGACAACACACCAAAACGATCACGCAATGGTGCCGACAGTAACCCAGCACGTGTTGTTGCCCCTACTAAAGTAAAAGGAGGTAGATCTAATTGAACAGAACGTGCGCTTGGCCCTTGCCCAATGACGATATCTAAACAAAAGTCTTCCATTGCCGGATATAGAATTTCTTCTACCGCTCGAGGTAAACGATGAATTTCATCGATAAAAAGAACATCGCCAACTTCCAATGAAGACAAAATAGCTGCCAAATCCCCTGATCGTTCAATTGCAGGCCCTGACGTCTGTTTAAACTGTACCCCCATTTCATTTGCGATTATCTGCGCCATTGTAGTTTTTCCTAGCCCGGGAGGTCCATATAATAAGACGTGATCTAAGGCTTCATTCCGCATTTTAGCTGCTTCGATAAAGATCGACAAGTTTTCTTTTGCTTTATGTTGCCCAATATATTGTTTTAAAACTTTCGGCCGGAGACTGAGCTCTTCTGTTATATCTTCTTCTTGAATTTCACCTGAAATGATCCGCTCTTCCATTATGAAGCTCCTTTCTCCTTATTTCATTAATAATGCTAACCCTTTTCGTATATATGTATCCGCAGTATCACTCTGTTCTTTCGTTAATACCGGTTTAATATGATTAATTTCCTTTTCCGAATAGCCTAGTGCTTTTAGCGCTTCAATTGCCTCTGTTAATGCCTGATTACTTTCAGGTGTTCCATCTGTATGTTGTTGCGCCATATTTTCAGCTTGATAGTCAAAAGGAAGTTTTCCTTTCAGATCAAGAATCATCTGTCGCGCTGTTTTCTTTCCGACACCTGGAAAACTTGTTAAAAACTTTTCATCTTCTTGTTCGATTGCAACAACAAAGTCCTGCACAGAAGTTGTGGCCAGAACAGCTAATGCGCCTTTTGGTCCGATTCCGGAAACATTAAGAATCTGTGCAAACAAAGTCTTTTCTTCCTGATTTTGAAACCCGTATAATATTTGAGCATCTTCTCTTACATAATGATACGTATACACCTTTTGCCTTTGACCAACTTGTGCTTGGAAACGATAAGGATTCGGACATATCACTTCATATCCAATACCGTTTGTATCTAATATAATAGTTTGCTCCGTTATTTCCGCTACTTCCCCATTTATATATGCAATCATATCATGAACTCCTCTTTGATCCAATTCTATTTATAATTTACAATCATACGTTCGTATTAATCTTAGCTTATCTCAGGTCGTTTATCAAGGTAAGCAAGAGCAAAATAAATGAAAGCGCTTGTTTGTGTGTGATAAAGTAAGAGAATGACTTTATTATAAAAGGATGGACTACTATGTCAAACAATCGTCAAATGTTATTTTTGAAAGCGTTAACGCTTGTTAACGCCAGTCACAAAGGCCTTATACTACCATTTTTACCATTATTTTTGAGTTTTAGAGGTTTCTCTTCTGTTGAGATTGGAACCATTTTAGGTATTGCTCCCATGGTAAGTATTGTAGCACAACCTTTTTTCGGTTACATCAGTGATAAGTATAAGACCATTAAAGGATTACTTTTAATATTATATTTTGCAGTCATCGCTATTAGTTTCAGTATTTTTTTCAGCACTTCATTTATTATTGTTTTTATTTCTTTTGTTGCCTTTCACTTTGTAATGTCACCTGCTGGCCCGTTACTAGATAGTATGGCCATCAAAAGCTTAGGTTCGAAAAAACGTGATCAGTACGGTAAAATTCGTCTTTGGGGATCTGTCGGATTTGCGTTTACTGCAGTAGTTTCAGGACCTATTCTAGCAATGATTGGTATTGATAACATTTATATTTTATTTTGGATTCTGATTTTGCTATTAATCTCTCTAACCTTGTTTCTAAAAGATAATAACCAGGCAGCCGACAAAGTTTCTTTGCAAGGAGTCAAGCAAGTATTAACGAATAAAGGATTTATAATCTTTTTGTTTTTGTGCTTTCTCGTTATGATTCCGCACCGAATGAACGATACCATGCTTGTTCTTCATTTAGAAGATTTAGGAGCTACTACCTTTTTAGTCGGATCTGCCTGGGCGCTGGCTGCTTTTAGTGAAGTACCTGTCTTTTATTTCTTAACACAGAAGATCCTGCAATTTCACCATTTATTTCTACTTGGTGTTGTTGCTATGTTTTTTACAATCCGTTGGTTATTGTATGGCTTTATTGAATCTGCTGAATGGATTGTGTTTTTCCAAATATCACAAGGACTCACATTTGGTTTGTTCTGGCTCGTTGCTTTACAAACTGCCGTGAGCTTTGTCCCCAACCATTTACGTAGTACTGGCCAAGCATTACTAATGTCGACGTGTTTTGGATTAGGTGGTGCGGTAGGAGGTACTGCTGGGGGAGCTATCCTAGACAACTTTGGTTCTCAAACCATGTATCAATTAATGGCAGCTATGACTTTTTTAGCGATGATTGGTATTTTTACTTCCTATAAATTGAAACAATCATCAGTGGAAGGATGAATAATAGTTAAGCTTATCAGGGTGTTTACTTAAGCGTTGTTGTGGGGGGCATATCAAAAAATAGTTGAACGATGATTTAGCATCGTTCAACTATTTACTGCTTCCACATCTTGATAAGATCGAAATGTTTCTAGCACTTCTAAATAATCTTTCTTAGAATTAATTTTAATACCTTCTTGTAATTCTTCGTACAAGTGTGATTCTAATTCTTCGGTATCAATTTGATAAAAGGATTGCACAGCTGCTTCATGTACTGGAACACCTTCAAAGATTGTCAATTGTCCATCTTTAATACCAAAGTATCCATTTGCTTTCAGGTATGGTGAAATATCATCCACTTCTTTTCGAAAACGAATAAAACCATCGCTCTGCTCCATCACTTGCCACTCTTGGTATTCAGACCAGAAATCTTGCATAGAAGCGATGGTTTCTTGGACATTCTCTGTTTCTATATGTCCATCTATATATTGTTTCTCTAAAGTTAGTTCAATTGTTAGTGGGTCTTGTGACATGACCATTACTTCTTCCTGTAGTTCTTCGGATTTTTCTTGCTCTAAAAATGATTGAAAACTAATGACCCCAATTATTAAGACAACGACAACATTTAATAATAACCATAGTTTGCCCATAATAAATGACCCTCCAATCGAGCTTTGTTATTATTAGGGTGTCCAATTTTAGAAAATATAACCACAATATAAAGGAAAAGGACAGATTGTTTAAATCATTGTATCCGGTAATACAAATCGAGTTTTAAAAAATGTTGTTCGTGCTTATAGTAGGGGAATTTTTTAGTAGCAACTCAACCATGATAACGGATCCTCTTCACTCGAAACTGAGGGTTAATTTATACAAACAAAAAGACTGCCCTTATGGGCAGCCTTTTGTTTATTATATTTGTTCCATAATTGCTTCATCTGCGTCCATATTATGGTGGACTTCTTGGACATCTTCCATATCTTCGAGCATGTGGACCAGCTTGACCATTTTGTTACCGTCACTTTCATCCACTTGTGAAAGTGTTTGAGGTATCATGGTGATTTCTGCTGTTTCCAATGTAAAACCACTTTCTTCCAATGTTGATTTTACATCCTGAAAATCTTCCGGATCAGTGTAGATTTCATAAGCACCTTCCACGGTTTCCATTTCTTCTGCACCAGCTTCAATTGCTTCTAACATTACAGTATCTTCATCTGCATCTGTTTTACTTTGATCAATTACTAGGTAACCTTTACGATTAAACATGAAAGCTACACAACCATTCTCACCAAGATTACCACCATTTTTACTAAACGCATGTCGTACCTCAGATGCAGTCCGATTTTTATTATCTGTTAATACTTCCACCATTACAGCGGTTCCACCAGGACCATATCCTTCATAAGTTAATTCTTCATAATTAGCTCCGTCTAAGTCCCCAGTTGCTTTTTTAATCGCTCGATCTATGTTCTCATTCGGCATGTTGTCAGACTTTGCTTTTTCTACTGCAAGACGTAAGCTTGCATTCATTTCTGGGTCTCCGCCACCTTGTTTAGCAGCTATATAAATATCCTTAGCATGTTTCATAAAAATTTTACCACGTTTTGCATCTTGTGCATTTTTTCTTCTTTGGATATTTTTCCACTTAGAATGTCCTGCCATGCTTTCTCACCTCTCATAATCTATCTCAGTCTCCATTACTTACTTTATCATAACTATCAGAAATTGAAAATAACGATGCAAAACAGATTCATCGGATGCAAGTTTTTTTATTGTGAAATCAAGCTTCATTATTGCGAAATAAGAAAAACCGGGAAAGCCCACCCGGTCCTATCCAAAGTAGTTATTTTGACATGAATAATAGGCGTAATAACCGCTGCGGCTTGCCCACTTCGCTTTCCGTGGGGCGTGTCTTCGGCTAACTTTTGTAAAGAAGATCGTTTTACAAAAGTGGATCTTCAGATCACCCTGATCCAACAGGAGTCGAAGTGGGCGCCTACGCTAATTAATGCTCTACAATGAATGTACTCGCTGACATTCCAATTTTATTACATAGGTTAAGAAAGCTCGAGAAGTTAGCAGTCACAAACGTTGTAGCGATGGTTTCCTGTACAAGCTATTTCAAAATGGCTACTCTGCTTACAAATGCGTTGATACCGCTGATTATATACTTTCCTATATTATAAAAAAGGCTGTTGAGAAAAAATTTCTCAGCAGCCTTGGCAATTATGATTATTATCGATTTCCTCCACATCCACAGTCCTTTTTATTCGGTTGCCCGTAAGGCATTCCTTGTTGAGGATATGGCTGATATGGCATCTGTTGTTGGCCTTGCATTCCATATGGCATTGGCATTAATGGATAATTCGGCGCGCCAGGTTGTGGGATCATTGGTTCCCCTGGCATTGGTACTGGCATATTTGGTTGTTGCTGCATTGGCATTTGTTGCATTGGTTGTTGTTGATTTGGCATCATTTGATTTTGGGGCATTTGTGATGGTCCCCATGGCATTTGCTGTCCTTGGTTATCTGATGGCATTTGTGCTTGATACCATCCTTGATGCGGTTGGGTAGATGGACCAGTTTGTTGTGGTAGCGATTGTTCCCCCATTACTTGTGGCTGGAAACCTTCTGGAAACGGATATTGTGGCATATGCCCTGTATGTCCCGTGTGTCCATAGCCATAAGGGATACCTTCCTTTGAATAACATGGTGCGTGCATTGGCATTGGTTGTGGATGATGATGATGTGGTGCCATCGGTTTGTGCTTTGGTTTCTTATGATCCTCCACTCCTGCTACGTGGTCATCATCTTCAGGCATTTGCGTTGGATGAATATGTGTTTCGAAATTGTTGGTTAGCTGTGTCCACTTTAAGTCTTGTGATGCCTGAGATGGTGCTGGTTGTACAGGTTGTGGTGGTTGCTTATTAAAATGAATTGGTAATGAAGGCATTTCTTTTTTCAATGGTTCCCATTTTTTGTCTTCATCCTCTTCAATCGCAGGTAAAATTTGACTTGGAGCCTCCGGTTTTACCTCCTGTTTGTCTTTTTTGTCCGTTGTACCAGGTTGGACTTGTTGTTTCTTATCAGATGGTGCTGGTTGCTGTTTACTATCAGCTGCAGTTGGAATCTTTATCTTCATTCCTGGCATAATCATATCAGGATTTGAAATTTGCGGGTTCGCTGCTATCACTTCATTTACATTAACACCATATTTTTGCGCAATTTTCCAAAGAGTTTCATCTTTTTGCACAATATGAATTTTCAAAGCAATTTCTCCTTTCTGTATGATAAGTATGGAAGGGCATTTGTCTCGGTCTAATCCATCTTCTTTAACAACATATGCAAAATGCCTAAAATGTTGAATAAAAAAAGAAGGATATCTTTTTTTATAAATATCCTTCGATCAACTTAAATACAATCTTGTCACATTATAAGCTTCCTTGCAGCATTCGGTTTAGAGCTAGTTTGGCGTTTTTAGCTATTTCATTAGGAACGCTGATTCGATTTGTATAATTTCCTTCCCATACTTCTTCTAATGCCCATGTTAAATGAGGCAAATCAATACGATTCATTGTTAAGCAGGGACACATAAATGGATTTAAGGAAATGATTTTTTTATCTTGATGGCTATTTATTAAACGATTTACTAAGTTCATTTCTGTACCGATTGCCCACTCACTTCCAGCAGGCGCTTGTTTGATGGTTTCAATGATATATTTCGTCGAACCAGCAAGATCTGCTTGTTGTACAACTTCATACTTACATTCCGGGTGAACGATAATCGTCATATCGGGATGATTTTTACGAACTTGCTCGATATTTTTCGTAGTAAAATTTTCATGTACGGAACAATGACCTTTCCATAAAATAACACGGATATGCTCTACTGAATCACCTGCAAATTCCAATTTGCTTGCGATCGGATCCCATACTGCCATTTGATCTAACGGAACACCTAACTCTACTGCAGTATTCCTCCCTAAATGCTGATCAGGCAAGAATAACAGCCGTTGTTTTTGCTTAAATGCCCATTGAACCATTTGTTTCGCGTTAGATGAGGTAACTGTAGCACCGCCATGTTGTCCCACAAATGCTTTAATGGCAGCTGTAGAATTGACATAGGTTAAAGGCAAAAGCGTATCACCGAACAAGGCAGTTAATTCTCTCCAAGCTTCCTCAGTCTGCTTATCATCTGCCATATCTGCCATCGAACAACCGGCACGCATATCCGGTAGTATTACCTTTTGATTAGCATTTGTTAAAATATCAGCTGTTTCCGCCATAAAATGAACACCACAAAAAACAATATATTTCGCCTTTTGTTGTGCAGAAACTTGAGCTAGTTGCAAAGAATCTCCACTTGCATCAGCAAATTGGATCACTTCATCCTTTTGATAGTGATGTCCTGGAATAAATAAGTCTTCTCCCATATCTTTTTTTATCATTGTGATTCTTTCTATCATTTCGTCATGACTCATGTGTTGATACTTATCTGGTAACTGTTGATGTGTGGTAAATAGTGTTGCTAGATTCATTTTGCTCCCCCCGTAATGTTAAAGCTGATATCTAAAGCTTGTGCTGAATGAGTAATAAACCCAAGTGAAATCGTGTCCACTCTCGTATCCTTATATAGGTGGATATTATCGACAGTGATATTACCTGAAGCTTCTGTCATGATATCTTTTGGCACTAGTTCAATCAGCTCTCTTATTTGCTCTGGCGACATATTATCGAACATGATCACATCTACACCTGCTGCAATCGCTTCTTCCAACTGCTCCTTGTTTTCGATTTCTACTTCGATTTTGATCACATGACCTGTAAAGGCTCTTATTTTTTCTACAGCTTTAGTAATCGAACCCACTGCTGCAATGTGATTGTCCTTTAACATCACCGCATCATCTAATCCGAAACGATGATTGACTCCACCACCACAACGAACTGCATATTTTTCTAACATACGTAATCCTGGTGTTGTTTTTCGAGTATCGGCAATTTTTATCTGATCATTAGCTAAATGACAAATTGCTTGAGAAGTAACAGTCGCAATACCACTCAATCGTTGCAAAAGGTTTAGAATAACTCTTTCTGACATTAATAATAATGGATACGGACCAGAAACTTGTGCAATTACATCGCCTTTCTTTACTTGTTGACCATCTTTTTTAAACAGATCCAGTTTGATCGTTTCATTAAAAAGATGATAAGCCTCGTCTAATATCACTTCCCCAGCAAAAACACCTTGCTGCTTAGCAATAAATTCACCTACTCCTGTTGGTGATACTTGATCGAAAATACGATCGCTTGTGACATCTCCTCTCCCGATATCTTCTTGAAAAAAATGGTTTAGCTGTTGCTTTACATATAATCGATTCATACCGTTACTCCTTGTTTGGCTAATTGATAGGTTATCCTTTTATTCTCCCATTGTTCACTTTTATATGGATAATCCAGTCGGTAATGAGCGCCTCTGCTTTCCATACGTTTTCTTGCTGCCTTTGTTACGAGCTGGGCAAGCTGTAAATGATGCTGCATTAGAATTTGATCCCGCAATGTAGTATATCTGCTTAAGTAATTGTCTTGGATAAGTGTAAATTTCGCTAACCATTCCAGCATTTCGTTTAACCCTGATTCGCTTCGATTAATGCCCACATGGTTGGTCATTTGTTTACGTAGGGCAAGTAGATCAGGATGATGGAATGTGCGATGTAATGGTTGGACTAGCGATATACTACTGGAAGGCACACTGGATTGTGTCTTTAAATAATCTGCTAATCTCGTTGCAAATACCATGCCCTCTAACAATGAATTACTTGCCAAACGATTAGCACCATGGACGTGTGTACATGCTACTTCCCCAATTGCATACAACCTTGGGATATTCGTCCTTCCTTGCAAGTCAGTTTCTACCCCTCCCATCGTAAAATGTGCTCCTGGTTTTACCGGTATTAGTTCTTGCTGCCAATCTATGTTATTTTTTTCACATACTGATTTAATAAAAGGAAATTTAGTTTGAAAGTTTTTGATTTGATGAATATCCAAATATAGCTGATTTCCTTTCGTTAATTCTGTCATCATAACACGGGCTATAATATCCCGAGGTGCTAGATTTTCCAATGGATGCGCACCTTTCATAATTTCTCGACCATTCTGATCCACCAAAATGGCTCCTTCTCCTCGAACTGCTTCTGAAATCAAGTCATTGTAAGGAGCTTGTGTTGCTAGCATAGTCGGATGAAATTGGACAAACTCCAGATCTGAGACTCTAGCTCCAGCACGATAAGCAATCGCTATACCATCACCGGTAGCACTTGGATCATTAGATGTTGTTTCATAAAGCGCACCAAAGCCTCCAGTTGCCAATACGATATGATCTGCAGTATACGTATGCAATTGATTATCTTGATCCATCGTAATAATTCCTTTACACTCGTCGGCTTCTATAACACAATCAACCGCAAGTTGCCCTTCAATAATCGTTATCTTTCCTTGCAATAATTGCTGATAATAGGAAATAAGATAGTTACCGGTTTGATCCCCTCCTGCATGAATGATTCTTCGCTCACTATGGGCGCCTTCACGACCTAATAAAAGTTCACCATGTTGGTCACGATCTGCTGGAAAACCTTGTTGAAGCAGACTTTTCACTACCTGTTTTCCCTCTTTCACTAATGTTTCTACTGCTTTCTGATGATTATGGAAGACACCTGCTTTTAAAGTGTCTTCTGCATGTAATTGCCATTGATCCTTGGCAGAAACGGCAGCAGCTATTCCTCCTTGGGCGCGTACAGAGTTACTATCGTTTGTTGTATTTTTCGTCAGTATTGTCACATCACTATGCTGCCATAACTCACTCGCAAGTACATATGCAGCAAGACCGGAGCCGACAATAACAATTTTTTGTCGTTGCAAACAAAACACCACACTTTACAGTTGTCTTTACAGATATCTTTACATATAATAAATGATATGACAAGTATTTTTTTACGCGATCATCAATTATTAAATAAGACTGCCATTAGTAAGCGAATGATATCAAGATGTTAGGCCCATTATTCCTGCTTTGCTTCTTTGAATGATGGTAGTCTTATGGAAATTCAGTGACAATTGTTTATAGCACTAAACTTCTAAGGAAAGGACGATAGGATGATTTATTGTGATTATGCCGCTACATCTCCCATGTCAAATCTAGCATTGGATGTATATCAAGAGGTAGCAAAAGATTATTTTGGAAATGCTAGCAGTTTACATGATATAGGTGGGAAAGCAAAAGATATATTAGAAAATTCAAGAACTATGATAGCAAAGCTTTTAAATACAGATGCACGACAAATTGTATTCACGAGCGGGGGAACGGAAAGTAATCTGTTAGCTATCGACACATTACTAAGAACTAGTCATTTAGAAAAGAAAAAACATATCGTTACAACAGAAGTCGAGCATAGTTCTTTATATTACTACATGAAAGAGTTGGCCAATCAAGAGAATGTAGAGGTCACTTTTCTAACAGTAGATCATAACGGGCAAATTCGGCTATCTGATCTAGATAAAGCCATTAAGCCTAACACATGTCTTGTCTCTATCCAACATGTAAATGGCGAAACAGGTGTTATCCAGCCAATAAAGGAGATTGGACAAAGGTTACAAAAACAGGCTATCCCTTTTCATAGCGATATGATTCAATCATTTGGTAAAATAGATATAAAGCACTTGATACCGTTTGTTGATTGTATAACGATTTCAAGTCATAAAATATTCGGTCCTAAAGGAGTTGGAGCAATATATTTCTCTAATACACTCTCACTAAAATCTCACCCTGTTTCAACTAATCATGAACACAACTTAAGACCTGGAACAGTTAATGTGCCTGGAATAGCAGGATTTGCTGCGGCAGCTTCAGAAACAATAAACAATCTCGTACAAAATCAAGATCACATCCAATACATACGAGATCTTTTTATTCAGAACTTGAAAACCGAAGGAATTCCATTACAACCGATTGTATCCATCAAACAATGTCCAAGTATTGTTGGTTGTATCAGTGATTTTGTACAGGGTGATTATGTCATGCTAGAATATAATCGACATAGTATTGCAATTTCGACAGGTAGTGCATGCAGTATTGGAGCAACAGAAGTTCCTAAATCCATTCAACCGTTTATTAGCGATTATGATGAAGGAAAACGGTTTGTACGATTTTCTTTTAGCCATCAGACAACGGAAAAAGATATTCATGAAATCATCAAAGCATCGAATCGAATATTTAATCGAATCAAGGAGGAGAGACAAGGTTATGACAAAGAAATTAACGGGTAAAGCAAGGCGCGAAAGCCTGCTGACTTGGTTACAAAATAGCCAAACACCGCTTACTGGAACAGAACTGGCTGAAAAGGCAAATGTAAGCAGGCAAGCCATCGTACAGGATATTTCCTTATTAAAAGCTCATAATCACCCGATTATTGCTACAAGTAATGGTTATTTATATATGAAAGCTGAAAAAGAAAAAGTAGATTTTCGTCGTGTTATCGCGTGTAAACATGACGGAAAAGATACTAGAGAAGAGTTATATACGATCGTAGACTATGGCGCGACTGTAGAAGATGTCATTATCGAACATCCGATTTACGGTGATTTAAAAGCTTCTTTAATGATAAACAGTCGCATTGATGTTGATCAGTTTGTTCAGAAAATCGAAGAAAAAAATGCTCCATATTTGTTGGAGTTGACCGATGGGATTCATAACCATACCATAGTTGCAAATGAAGAGCGGAAGTTGGATCAAGCATATGAGGCGTTAAAAGAGAAAGGATTTATTGTAGAATAGCAGCTATATTTAATATAGCACATGCAGATGAGTGGATAGTTTGAGTGTTTTTAGCTTAGGTTGTCCGCTCTATTTTTTTGAAAAGTTAGTTGAGGTCGGGCCCACGGTAAGCGAAGTAATTATTCGGAGCGTTGTAAATTACACATCAAACATGTCAAAATAACCACTTCGTTTAACACGGTCATTTCGCTGATTTTATGCTTTCTTTCCATAAAAAAACGCCTGCGATTATACCGCAAGCGTTACACCGTTTCCGCTGTGTAAATAGTAAGGATAACTGCCTAATACTGATACTTTACAGCCTAACGATTCCATTTCTGTTATAGCATTAGGAATCAGAACATCATCCATTTTTTGTTCAATGTCTATTAAGAAGTAATAATTACCAAGACCTGTTTTCATTGGTCGTGATTCAATTTTGGATAAATTCAAGTTGCGCCATGCAAACGCAGATAGGACTTGATGTAATGCCCCAGGCTGGTCTGATGGTAGGGTAACCGTTACGGTTGTTTTAAATCCTTTTTCCTCCATTTTATTAGAAGTTAATTCTGTTTGATTTTTATGCAAGACAACGAATCTCGTATGATTATTATCAAAATCGTGGATGTCTTTTTTCACAATCGATAAACCATATTCTTTCGCTGCAAGATGATTGGCAATTGCAGCTATATTCTGTTCAGGGTGCTCACTGACAAATTCTGCAGCTGCTCCTGTTGAAGTCATCGACTGTGCCGGTACCCTCACTAATTCCTTACGTAAAAAGCTATGGCATTGCGCAATCGCATGAGAGTGAGAATAAATAGCATCCATTTCTGTCCATTTATCAACATTATCAGGGTGTACCATTAAATGCTGACGAATTGGAACAATTACTTCACTTACAATTTTTACATCCTGCGCTTGGATTAAATAGTCCAAAGTTATATTAACCGTACCCTCTATCGCATTTTCCAGTGGTAAAACAGCATAGCTTACTTCATTGTTTACTACAGCGTCGATACATTCAGGAATGGTACTATACCCTTTTTTTACGTCTCCATTAAACATGGAATCTACTGCGATTTTAGTGAAAGTTCCTTTTGGACCTAAATACCCGATAGTTTCCTTCATATAGCTTGCTCCCCCTATGTTATGAAACACCTGAACTTAATATTTCTACTTGATTGACAAAATCAATCTGTTTTAAATCATTTAAGAGCTGATCGATCTCAACTGTCATTCCGTTTGTATTTAAAGATAACGTAACATTTGCTTTTCCTTGAATCGGTATCGTTTGGTGAATCGTTAATATATTGCATCCCGCCTGTGCCACAACAGATAAGAGGTGAGAAAGCACCCCTGTTTGATCTTGCAAATGGAAAAACAACGTAATCATCTGCTCTTTTACCATATGTTGAAACGGAAAGACAGCGTCCCGATATTTATAAAAAACACTACGCGACAATCCGACTTGACGTGTAGCTTCATGAATCGAATCCACTTCATAACTTTCCAACAATTTTTTTGCTTCCAATGTTTTTTTCATTCCTTCTGGTAAAAAATCTTCACTTACCAGATAGAACTTTTCATTTTTCGCAGACATCCACATTCCCCTTTTTTATACCAACGGATGGTCTTGCTACTAAGCATACTATCTATTATTCCATAAACTCGAATTCATAATCAAGCAGGCGAACTGTATCACCGTCTTTTGCTCCACGTTCCCTTAACGCATTGTCTACACCCATTCCGCGCAGTTGTCTGGAGAAACGTTGAACAGATTCATCACGACTGAAATCAGTCATTTTGAATAGCTTCTCAATCTTTTCTCCATATAATACATAAGCACCATCAGGGTCACGAGTTATCGAGAATGCTTTATCTTCTTTTTCAAAACGGTAAACTACGCGATCTTCTTGTTCTTCAACTGGTTTATAATTTTTCGGAATTTCATCTAGTTTGTTCGCTACAGCAAATAATAGATCACGGATTCCTTCCTTAGTAACCGTTGAGATCGGAAAGATTGGATAATCTTCATCTAACTGTTCTTTAAAAAAGGCGAGCTGTTCCTCTGCCTCTGGTAGATCCATCTTATTAGCAGCAATGATCATTGGACGTTCTAATATTGTTGGATCATATTGTTCCAGTTCTTTATTAATCGTAATAAAATCATCGTAAGGATCTCGGCCTTCTGTTGCTGCCATATCTATTACATGTAAAATCACTCGTGTACGTTCCACATGTCGTAAAAATTGGTGACCAAGTCCAACACCCTCGTGTGCCCCTTCAATCAATCCAGGTAGGTCTGCCAAAACAAAACTTCGTTGATCAGCCGTATCGACAACTCCTAAGTTAGGTTGTAATGTCGTAAAATGGTAGTCCGCAATTTTCGGTCTTGCCGCACTAACGGTTGATAATAAGGTCGATTTCCCAACACTTGGAAACCCTACTAAACCAACATCAGCTATCAATTTTAATTCGATCTGAATATCGCGCTCTATACCTGGCTCGCCATTTTCTGCGATTTCCGGGGCAGGATTTCTAGCAGATGCAAAACGAATATTTCCTCGACCACCTCGGCCACCTTGTGCAATGACTGCCCGTTGTTTATGTTCAATTAAATCAGCGAGCACTTCTCCTGTATTAACGTCCCTTACAGTGGTACCTGGTGGTACAGACAATACTAATGGCTCTGCATTTCTTCCATGCATGCCTTTCCCCATTCCGTTCTCGCCACGGTTCGCTTTAAAATGTTTTTGATAGCGAAAGTCCATTAGAGTATTTAAGCCTTCATCAACTTCAAAGATAACATCTCCGCCATCTCCTCCGTCGCCACCAGCAGGACCACCCATCGGTACATATATTTCACGCCTGAAAGCAACAATACCATTGCCACCGTCGCCTGCTTTCACATATACTTTGACCTGATCGACAAACATGCTGTCTCACCTTCTTTCGTTATTCTTGCCACTCTATCCTTAACATCTCTTCTGTTGTCACTTTTTCAATAAAGGATAAAGATTCTAACTCTTGTTTAATTGCATCAATATCGGTCCAATTCTGATCAAATGTTAAGTGAATATGTATAGTATGGTCTACTTTTTTGAAAATAAGCGTACCGATATATTCCTCATATTCTTTTTGATAAGAAGGTAATAATTGAAATATTTTTTGTATTTTAGTTAGTAATGCTTCATCATCAATGATAGCTGGTTGTCCGTCAACAAATGATTGAAAATGAAGCTGAAACGTTTCCGAACGCCAATTTAATTGATACAACCATACCATTGTTTTTGGTATATTTAATCGATCCAAACCGCGTTCCTGATTAGATCTTTCCATTACTTCGGTTATTTTACTTTGTATTTTATCTAATTTCCCCATTTGAGCATAGCCCAAAATTAGTTGCAAATCATTAAGCCAATCATGACGATAATGGCGCAACATTTCGACTACATCTTGTTCCTTCAACGTGTTCACCCCTCACACAATAAGCAAATTATAGCATAGAAATACAGAAGATTCATCTATATAATGGTATATCCTTGACGACGTAGATACAAACTGCGAAGTAGCGAAAACTGTTTGTTGGAAACTAAATGCACAGTCACCTATGAAGTAATTTTGACATATATCGTGATCATAACCGCCACTCCGGCCGCCCACTTCCCTTTCCGTGGGGTTTGCCCTTCAGCTAACTTTTTCGAGCCAAAACCGCTCGAAAAAGTGGATCTTCAGGTCAAACCATTCCCACAGGAGTGAAAGTGGGCGCCTTCGTTAAGGTATGCTTCACAACACTTATCCGCAATCACCAGTCGATTTCTCCACCATCTTTAGCATAGAATACGACTACGCTAAAGAGATATTCACAGCCGATTAGCACTGTAATTAAACAGAAAATTTTAGTTCCATGAGTTCATTTCTTTCTATAATCAGAGAACATAAATAGCGTAGGCAAAATACGGAGACTCCTGTGGGATCAGCACGAGCCGAAGATCCACTTGGTAAAGTGCTTTTCTTTACCAAGTTAGCTGAGGCTGTGCCCACGGAAAGCGCAGTATTCTGCCGGAGCGGTTTGCATGCACTCTCTAAGTCAAGAATGATGGTAGAGAGCAATTCCTTGTCCTCGTTACTGCGTAGTTTATGTATCTTGTGAATTTTTTCTATTTGTAAGTTCAAAATAAAAGGCTCTAACCTTGAAAGATTAGAGCCTTTTTTATTTCCTTATGCAGGATATACACTTACTTTTTTACGATCGCGTCCTTGGCGTTCGAATTTAACCACACCGTCTGTTTTAGCATATAGTGTGTCATCTCCACCACGGCCTACGTTTACACCTGGGTAAACTTTTGTACCGCGTTGACGATAAAGGATTGAACCACCTGAAACGAATTGACCGTCTGCACGTTTAGCACCTAAACGTTTAGACTCAGAGTCACGACCGTTTTTCGTACTACCTACACCTTTTTTCGTTGCGAAAAACTGTAAATCTAGACGTAGCATGTTGTTGCACCTCCTTAATTTTCAAAGATGGATATATATTGACCATATTCCCGCTCAACGGTTTGCAAGGAAACAACCATACCTTCAAAGAGTAATGAAACTTTTTCTAAAAGTTGCTCATCCAATGATTCAGGAATGGTAACTTTCAAATATCCGCCTTCATCACCGGCTTGGTCTATATCCAAATCAATCTCACATAGCGTAAATACTGCATTGACAGAACCAAAAGAGATAGCGGAAACAGCGGCGCAAACTAAATCATGCCCCTCTGGACCACTTCCAGCGTGCCCTGTCAGCGTAAATGATTTTATATACGTTTGTTCACGCTCAATTGTCACGTTAATCATACAAACAAAACCTTATGCATTGATTTTCTCAATGGTAACTTTTGTGTATGGCTGACGGTGACCTTGTTTACGTGAATAGTTTTTCTTTGGCTTGTACTTAAATACAGTGATTTTCTTTTGACGGCCTTGTTTTTCTACTTTCGCAGTTACAGAAGCTCCGTCAACGTATGGAGTACCAAATTTTGCATCGTCTCCACCTACTGCAAGTACTTTGTCAAATGTTACTGATTCACCAGCTTCAGCAGCTAGTTTCTCAACAAAAATTGCTTGACCTTCTTCTACTTTAACTTGTTTTCCACCAGTTTCAATAATAGCGTACATTCTCTTGCACCTCCTCATAGACTCAGACTCGCCATACAGGTAGCTTATCAAGCTTTAAAACCTGTTCTGCGCGGTTGTAGCAACGGGTGCTACATAAACAACAAAACGATCTTACCATATATCAAAGCAACTTGTCAATGACTATTTCCTGATGGTCAGCAATATACAGATTAATTAACTCCTTACTGCCCGAACGAATTATCTGATAATCAGAAATGCTTTCATCCGTATAATAATACACTTCCATTTGCATGTTAGATAAGAGTTCATCAGTTAACTCTTCTTTCCAAAAGGCATACAGGTCTGGGTGAATGATAAGCAATAAACATTCCGTATTTCGATTCCACTCTAACAGTTCACGTTCCAGCTGATAGCCGATCGTTTCCAATGCTAATACAGGTTTCTTATTTAATTCCCAATTAGTCATCAGTTCCAAGAGCCCAGTTCTTTCTCTTTTTCTCGTCATTTCCAACAAACCCAACTTAGTAAATCCGAGCACCTCTGTACGTACCGGATCTTCTCGTAACGCTTGTTTCATCTGTTGTAAAATGACAGCCTCTTCTTTTTTTGCCATTTTCAGAAAGTCAATCAGAATAATTCCCGATATATTACGTTTTCGAATTTCTTCGATACAATATTTTACGGAACGTTGATTTATGTGATAGATGGTATCTTGTTTGTTATGACGACTTGTAAATTTACTGCTGTCAATATCAATCACTGTCAAGGCCTCGGTTTGTTCCACTGTTAATGTAATACCATCCTGTTTATGAACAACTGGCTGAATAGCTTCTGTTAACCAGCTGCTTACATCTTGACCAGCAATTTGATTTGCCTCTTTCCTAATCCTCATTTTATTCGCTAGGTTAGGAAAAGCTGCCTTCGCTTTTTGAAGCGTTTGACGTTCATCGAAAGTAATATCTTGAAAAGATTCATTTTGATATTGATTTATCATTTGATCAGGAATCATTGGATATTGAAAAAGGAAGTATGGTGCTTTATTTTGTGATGCATCACTATCTAATTTCCGCCAGAGATGTCTGCTATTATTTAATTCAGTTAATACTTGCTCTGTTTCAGCATTCGCTATGTCTGTTCGTAATATAACTCCTTCATTCATAGAAAGTTGTTCCATTAAATAACTTTTCCATTTTTCTGATATTGTTTGCGATAATTTTTTAGAACTGGCTACATAGTTACCATGCGGTAAATAAATAATTCGTTGTCCTGTAAGTGTTATATTAGCTGTAAGCCTTGGTCCTTTCTCTTGATAAGCCTCTTTGATAACCTGAACAATAATACTTGCTCCATCTGTTAAATAAGAGGAGAGCTTGTCATTTACGCCCAAAAATGGCACTTCGCTTTTGGGCAGAAAACCAACCTTCTTCTCACCAATATCAATAAATGCGGCATCAATACTTTCGTCAACGTTTCGCACTTTTCCTTTATAGATTGAACCTAGGCGAGCGTTTGTTGACTGTCGGTCAATAAAAATATCGATACATTGCTTTTCTTCAAAAAGCATGCCGATTTTTTCTGAACTACCTGTATAAAAGTGTAATTTCTTCATGTTCAACCTCTTTCTATCCTGTAAGCAACTGGCCTACCACTAAGTGAATATTTTTCTGATCGAAATAACTTTGCAAACAATCTCGTTCTGATAACCAATAAACCTTTCCATCTTGATCATATACTTTGATACGGTGAAAGGTGTCTCTTTTAAACAAACGAAACAAATCCAATAAACTGATCGATGCAGACACTTCTATTTCTCTTTGTTTCCGAAATTTAGTGGTTTCACTATACCTACTCCATAAAAAACGCCACCATTTAAAATACCTTCGTTTCCATTCTAATCGATTTTCCCAAATTAAAAAAATCATAAGTAAGACAAAACTTAAAGAAAGCCATGCCTGACTATATACATAGAAACTTACAAAAACAATCGTCACAACCGATATCATAATCATCCATTTATGAGAAACTTGAAAGGAGAAAAAAGAATCCAAACTAAGCTGGACGAGTTTCCCACCATCAAGCGGCCATATTGGTAACAGATTTCCAACCAATATAAAAGTATTATATTGATATGCTAGTACTAAAGTGGATTCTGGAAGCAAGGAGCCAGCATCAAGCATATAGATAATGAAATAGATCCAAATATGTTGTAATGGTCCGGCAATCGTTACTAGAAATTCTTCACGTATTGGTCTAGTTCCATACTCATCTGTTTCCATCACTCCACCAAAAATCCACAAAAAAATGCGCCGGATTCGCCACTTGAAAACGCGAGCGCATATATAATGTCCTAATTCATGAATAGAAACAATCAAAAAAATAATGAAAAATTCCACTAACATACCAGTAAATATAGCAACAAGTAAGAAAAAAAATAAAATAGGGTGAATATGAATAGGAGGTAGCTTAAGGCTGCTCATCAACATGCATCACCCGAATCGGATCTAAAAATTCCCGGTTCTTTTCAATCGCAAAGTACATTGCTGTATTGGTCTCAGAAGGTTCATAGCTACCTATTTTTTGATTAGCTCTAATCGATTGATAGGAATGAACATCAATATTGGTTAAGTTTCCATAAATGGATTTGCTACGATCAGCATGCTGGACAATCACTGTTTTTCCTGTTTCACGATCATTACCAGCGAATAAAACAGTGCCTTCGTCTACAGCAATCACTTCTGTTTCTTCATCAGATGAAATTAAAATACCTTCACCATTTTCTTGAAATGTCTGGTTAACTTGACCAGAAACAGGTAATGCAGTAGGTGCGGCAGTTTCCGCTTTATCAAGATCTGCTTCAATAGCAAATGGTGCACCAAATCGAGCTTGATACCATGCGTTTACACTTGCAAAAGGAAATTCTTCTGTCATCGCGTAATTTACCCAGTTCCTTGGTTGTTCAAGCCATTGTTGATTGGAAGCCGTTGAAAACACCGTAATAAAAAAGATGATGGCTGCAACAATACTTTTGACAAGAAACGGTTTAAAGTAGGCTTGGTCACTATTGTTTGGATAGCCCCCGAAAGTCGGAGAATACCCATGTCGTTCTTCATCTTCCATGTGAGCCTGATTTACATAACTATTACGCTTGAAATCTGATAAGCGTGTTGAGGTGATTTTCCTTTTAGATTGTTTTCTTTTCGTAATATTTTGGCGTATTTGTGATAGATTATCTTTTTTCATCAGCATCCATTCCTTTTTTCCAACGTTTGTACAATATATGTGGACAACCATCATAATATGAAAAAGGAACAAAAAAACTTTTAAAGGCTTTATCAAAAATCACATTAGTACAAATAGTAAACAAGAAACGTTGATACATACTGCGAACTAGCTTAGTTGCAAAGTTAACAGGACTTCTCTTACAGGGATATCTCTTTCTGTTCCGAGGATACCTCTTTCCCTTCCCTGGATATCCTTTGCTGTTCCGGGGATAGGCCCTTCTCTTCCCTGGATATAGTCGTTTATCCTCGGGAGAGAAGATCTTTTCCCTGGAAGAGAAGCCTTTTTCCTCGGAACAGATCGGCGCTTCCGGGGGATATCTCTTTTCCATATCTTCGTTACTTCGCAGTTTATGTATAATATGTTATAGAACTGACCGGAAAATGATGTTAAAAAAGAGTTTACCTGATAGGAGGTAAACTCTTTTTTATAGGTTATTTTTTTATTCCGAATGCTTTTTTTACTTTGTCTAAGAATGATACTTTTTCCTCCAACGAGAGTAGTGGAACTGATTCGCCCAGGATTCTTCTTGCAATATTACGATAAGCGATAGAAGCTCGTGTGTTAGGTTGAAAGGCAACAGGTTCGCCATGATTAGATGCTTTGATCACATCGTCGTCATCTGCAACAATTCCTAATAAATCTATTGACAACACTTGGATTATTTCATCTACATCCAGCATATCACCATTTTTTACCATATGATTACGAATACGATTAATGATTAAATGAGGAGGTTCCATATCTTCTTGTTCTAATAAACCGATAATCCGATCAGCATCCCTTACGCTTGATTTCTCAGGAGTTGTCACAACAATCGATTTATCCGCCCCAGCAACCGCATTACGATAACCTTGCTCAATACCTGCCGGGCAATCAATTAATATGTAATCATAATCCGGCTTCAATTCTTCAATGATTTCCACCATACCTTCAGGAGTTAGCGCGGATTTATCACTGGTTTGTGCAGCCGGTAATAAATATAAACAATCAAAGCGTTTGTCTTTAATTAAGGCTTGAGAAATTTTACATCTTTTTTCCAGCACATCCACAATATCATAAATGATACGATTTTCAAGACCCATAATCACATCTAAATTTCGCAGCCCGATATCTGTATCTATTAAACAAACTTTCTTATCTAGTAATGCTAATGAAGTTCCTAGATTTGCCGTAGTTGTCGTTTTACCGACACCACCTTTACCAGAAGTAATAACGATAGCTTCACCCATTCATAACTCTCCTTTCAAAAGCATTTAAGTCTGGACGTGATCTTGCGATAGTACTGATACGGTCCATTACAATTTGTTCACCCTTTGAATCAATAAAGCCGCATTCCATAGGGACACCTTCTGAGTCAGCATCGGGTGATCTGCTAATTACTTCCGCTATCCGCAATTGACTTGGGGCCATATGTGCAGCAGCTATTACAGCATCTCTATTACCGTCTGCTCCAGCATGTGCAATTCCTCTTAAATTACCCATCACAAATATATTACCAGTTGCAACTATTTTACCGCCAGGATTCACATCCCCAACCAATAATAAGTCACCATTGATTTCTAATACTTGTCCAGAACGAATAATCTTATTATGTAAATTGACATCTGTTTCTTCTTTCCATTGTAACGCTTCTTCTTTTAAAATAACATTCGAAGCTATCTTGTCAACAACTAACTTATTATGCTTGCGAATAACTTCTCGTAACGTTTGTTCTTGCTGATTCGTCACATAACGGTTTCCTAATTCAATTTTCACGGTGATCAATGGCTCATCCGTCGCCATATGCTTTGTGGAAAGAATTTCTTCTAATTCCTCGAGCAGCTCATTCCATGCACATTGATCATTCATAAAAAGGGTTAGACCATCTCTTGTTCCCTTTATTGTAATCCATTTATTTGATGCCACTTCAATTCAACCCCTTAAAACATTCACTAACCGTTATCAATCTGCTCGTTCAAACTTAATGTACGACCATTTTGTTAATTTTTTTGCAAAGATAACATATATGAGCAAGCCAAAAATTATATTCCATATACTTGTCGGAATCAACCTGTTTTGCCAATATATACTCCAACTGTCAACATGTACTTGAATAATATTATAAAGGAAAAAGATCAAAATGTCTGTAACCACAACTCCTACAGTCGTCATCAATACAGCAATCAAAAAGTTTGACTGTAATAGCTTCATTAATACTCTTGCTGCGTATAATACTGCTGTATAAGCAAATACATAAACACCGATCACATCCGTATAGACAATATCTATAATCAAGCTAAACATAATCGACAGTGCAATGGCATAATATGTAGATTCTTTCTCAAAAAAGATCGTGACATATAACAGAAATATAAAAAGGAAATGTGACACATTTATCCATTCATCTTTCAGAATTGGCAGAGAAACTTGAGCTAGTGTACCTTCTAATATCACTAATAAAAAACAGATGAGAGCAATAAGAAAAGGGATCATCCGTTTCATGATTCATCCTCCTCTGTTTGCTCTTCTACTTCTGCTATTTCATCTACTGTCGTCATCGATCGATCGATGACAATAACATGGTTTAAATCCTCCAAATCAGCTGAAGGTTTTACATGGGCTATACTTGTCAATTCATAACGATCAGCTTCTACATCAACGACTTCACCAATTTCAAGCCCTTTCGGAAAGATCCCGCCAAGTCCTGAAGAAAATACGTACTGGCCTTCTTCTAAATCCTCGTCATTATCATTCATTTCTAACAATAGTAACTCTGATTCTTCATCATAGCCAACAATAAATCCAGAACTATCTGTCTCTTTATCTTCTTCATATACATTTACCGAAATTCGATTAGTTCGGTCAAATCCGTTAAGCAATAAAACGGTGGACGTAAACGGTGAGCTAGTTTGAACTTTCCCGATCATCCCTTTTCCGGTTATCACTGACATATTTGGCTGAACACCATCCTGTGTTCCTTTATTAATCGTGATTTGCTTAAACCATTGATCCTTGCTCCTTGCAATTACGGATGCCTGAATGGCTTCAAAATTTTGCAGGAAGTCTGACTCTGATTTATCCAAAACTTCTTTTAATTCATCGATTTCTTTCGTCAACTCTTGGTTTTCATATTCTAGCTGTCTTAATTCGTCTAAACTTGATTTTAATTGTTGGTTTTCACGATAGACATTGCGGATTTCCTTAACATTATTTGCAACGCCGGTTGTGAACGCAATCGGCTTATTAATCACTTCCTGCGCCCAACCAACACTGTCATGAATAAAATCTTCAATGATAGTTAGATCCGTTCTTTCTCGTAACGAAAAACCGATCAAACCAACAATGATAATTAATGATATCATTAAAATAAACAGTCTTTTCTTTTTATAAAACATCATAACACCTTCTTAATCTGATAAGCGCTGCACCCCTACATTTGGATGTGATCGAAAATGCTCGATATATTCCAAGGATTTCCCTGTACCGATAGCAACACTATCTAACGGTTCATCCGCAACAAATACCGGCATTTTTGTTTCATCACTAATTACTTCATCTAAATCTTTTAAAAGTGCTCCCCCTCCGGATAACACAATACCTCTATCCATAATATCAGCTGCAAGTTCTGGTGGCGTACTTTCTAAAGTATTTTTCACCGCTTCTACAATGGCATCCACTGTATCTTTTAATGCAGATGCAATCTCAGAAGCACTTACACTAATTGTTTTTGGTAATCCTGTTAATAAGTCACGTCCACGAATATCCATTAGCTCTTTCTCAGATGAAGCTTTCGCAGATCCTATATCCATCTTTAATGATTCTGCTGTACGTTCACCGATCATCAAGTTATACGTTCTTTTGACATACTGAATGATTGCTTCATCCATGTCATCACCAGCAGTACGAATGGACCTGCTTGTCACGATACCTCCAAGAGAAATAACCGCAACTTCAGTTGTTCCTCCACCAATATCTACAATCATACTACCAGTTGGTTCCCATACAGGTAAACCAGCACCTATAGCTGCAGCGAATGGCTCAGCAATTGGAAATGCATCCTTTGCACCTGCATGTTTTGTTGCATCAATGACAGCTCGTTCTTCAACCATTGTTATTCCTGATGGTACACATACCATTACATTAGGTTTTTTAGCAAAGCTGGATCTGTTTTTCTGTGCTAATTTAATATAATATTTCATCATCGCAGCAGTAGTATCATAATCTGCAATAACACCGTCTTTCATCGGTCGAATTACTTGAATATTACCCGGCGTACGACCGATCATATTCTTGGCATCACTACCAACTGCCTCAATATCACCTGTTGTCTTGTTTATTGCTACAACGGAAGGTTCACGCACAACAATGCCTTTACCTTTGATAAATACTAATGTGTTTGCTGTACCTAAATCAATCCCTAAATCTTGTGATAAATTAAATAATCCCAATCTTGTTCTTCCTCTCAACCATTATTATACAAAACATTCACTTCAATATTTTATGCTTTTATTGGCTTTCAATCAAGAAATTATATTCTTTCATAATAATAAGCGCCTTTATACAAGCAATCTTGTATAAGGCGCTATAAAAGCTTGTTAATTCTATTATACTTAACTTTAGCAAAAATAGATAGTGCTATAAGTACCCTTTTTCTTTTAATGAAATAAATTTGTGATCACCAATTATCAAATGGTCCAAAAGTTCAATACCTATCATTTTTCCACTCTCACTTAATCGCTTGGTAACATGGATATCTTCTTGGGAAGGGGTTGGATCGCCTGAAGGATGATTATGTGCACAGATGATAGAAGCTGCAGATCTTTTAATTGCTTCGCGGAAAACTTCACGAGGATGGACAATGGAAGCATTCAGGCTACCAATGAAGATCGTTTGCCGGTGAATTACTTGATTCTTCGTGTTAAGAAAGATGGATACAAAATGTTCCTGTTTCAGACTGCTCATTTCCTCCATTATATAATTTGCACCATCTTCCGGACTTCTTATCACATATCTCTCCTTTTCTTTAAATTGTTGAATTCTTTTACCAAATTCCACTGCCGCAAGAATATTAACCCCTTTTACCTGGCCAATACCTTTGATTTCGGTTAATTCTTCAATCGTAACATCTTTTAGCATTCTTAATCCTTCAAAATGTTGCAGTACTTTTTCAGCTAATTGATGTACATTTTCTTTCTGTGTCCCTGAACCCAATAAGATTGCTAGTAATTCCTGGTTGGATAAATGATCTGGACCATGTTCCAATAGTCTCTCTCTTGGTCGATCTTCTTTAGGTACTTCTTTCATTTTAATAGTAGTCATCTCCAATATATATTCCTCCCTTAATGCAATATCTTTTATTTTAACGACAAGGAATATCATCAGCAAATAGCCATTTATAGATTTTCTAGCACTAAAAATAACAAGTCTTGCGATTTTCGTTATAAGAAAAAAGCAAAACTTGCTACCACTAGAATATGAAAAAATAAAATTACTCATTTGTTATATTTTCATATTGATTTAATATTTTTAATAAAGTTACTTGACTGGCTTGTTCATCTTCTGTTGTATTTATCGACTCTACCTCTGCGCTTATTGCTTGGATTTCTTCAGATACAGCAGATGGCTCATCAGCCAACCATTGATTAATCGCTGCCTCGTCCATATTACCTTCGATCATTTCATCTAATAGACTTTCCAGACCTGTAAACCAATCCTTTTCTTCTTCAGAAAGCGAGATCGAAGCAGAATCAATATGCCATTCCTTTCCACCATACAATTCATAATTACTAGGAAAAGCACTGCTTGTGAATTGCTTTGATGCTTCATGTGTAGACTTTAAGCCAACAAAAACATGAAAATTTTCATCACGAGTCCAAACCATACTCTCTATTTGGTCTTCTTGTAAATCCTGAACTAATTGTTGTGCTGTACTCTGATTTGTAAACACTCCTGCCTGAGTAACGAAAAAATCAAAAGTTTCGCTTTGAAAAGCCTCTCCTTCTTGTGCATTGGCCGTAGTATTGTCTTCCTCATCTGATTGATCACTTGTAGCACTAACCGCTTGGTTGTTAGAAGTATTTTGCTCAAAGGCTACCTCTTCCGGGTCCAGATCCACAAAAATATTCAGCATCACTAGTCCTAGAAAAGATCCTATTACTATAGCTGTACAAGCAGAAATAATGAATGATTTATACTTCGACCAAAAGGATGGCTTTTTAGAACGATTAAATGCATTAGAGTCTGGGGTATATTTGCGTTTAAATACTTGATCATCATCCATCATTGGATGATGATTTTCTCTGATGTAGTCTTCTAATGTGGATTGATAGGTAGAATTATGCTTAGTTGAACCGTTTTTATTCTGGTTGATTTGAACTGAAATTTGCTTTTTATTATCCACGGTAATCCCTCGTTTCAAATCCTTTTCTATCACCCTATCATATCTATTTTGAGATGTAAGGCGACTTTTGTCAGTACTATCAAAAAAGCGTTCATCAAAATGTGACAGAGAGTATGAAAAAACGAGATAAGCATACAGATTCTAAATATATTACCAAACTCTGCTAAATCGATAGATATAAGAAACGCGCAGAGCGCCCGCTTAAAAACGTAGCAGCTGGAGCTAATCAACTGAGATAAAGGAAACACTGAGAAAAGCGAACCGATGATGACTTATCGGAGGGCAATTCGTGAAGTCGCATAGTGTTTGGGCGCTCGGAGCTAGACATCTGCGCAAATTTTATACTTTCCTTACATATAAGAAAAACTGAGCAAAATTCGCTCAGCCCTTATCACTAAATGCTCAGATTTACGCTTCCTCTAGTGGTTATTATGGAATAATATCAACTGCTTGGCGGCCTTTGCTATTATCAGGATCTACAACGGCAGCATGGAGTAACACAGCTGCTTTTATACTCACGGATAGCGGTCCATGTAAAAAAAGTCAACCTATTACTTATGACAGGAATTGTTGCATCTTCTCATAGCGGAGACTAATTACGGAGACTCCTGCGTAAATAGCGCGAGCCGAAAATCCACTTTGCAAAGTTAGTTGAGGCCATGTCCGCGGAAAGAGAAGTAATTAGTCGGAGCGTTGCCAATATA
>NZ_WJEB01000025.1:0-18412 GCF_010994085.1 Gracilibacillus saliphilus
TAAATAGCGCGAGCCGAAAATCCACTTTGCAAAGTTAGTTGAGGCCATGTCCGCGGAAAGAGAAGTAATTAGTCGGAGCGTTGCCAATATACATCGTACATTATAAAATAACTACTTGGCTTAACGCAGTCATTGCAGTGATTTTATACTTTCTTTATTCGTTATTTCAGATTCGAGCTTTTCAAAATCAGGAGCGTAAAATGCATAAAATTGGATGTTAAATTGAAAAGCTGCTTCTGTTTTATCTTCACGGTCAATACTCAATTCAAATATTTCTATGATACGTTCATTTTCGATTATCTGTGTTACAAATTGCTGAAATGACTCATATGATGGCGCTATTCCTTCTACTTGATATATCAACCGGTGTAGGTTATCATCTTCTTCAGGTGATTTTTCTTCCACTAAAATTTGCTCAATGGTTAAACCAGAATCCTTTACAGCCTGATCCATCATTCTCACGATTTGATTATTGCCCTTTGTAATTGGCAGCTTGTGTAACGTTTCTGTTGATATTCCGGAAACCGTTTCTTGCCACATCTGTGCATTTTCAATATACATTGTCTGTGTATCGACTTTTTGCTCTAAACTTGTTTTCTTTTTCTCTAAAGGGTCAAGCACATTTAGTTTACCGACAAAATAAATACTAACAACAAATAATACAATCATAATCAACCAGAAAAGTGTGATGCGCGTCCATTTAATCGTCATGCTGCACCACCTCCACCCACTTATCCGAACTGATTACAATCCTATATGTCGCTTGAAAGTCTCCCTCATTTGAACGTTCCATAAACTGAAAGCTAACATCTGTTACATATGGCTGAGAGGTTAATGATTCGTTATATATCGCCATATCTATAAACCTTGCTGAGCTCATTGTTACCTCAATTGCTTCATCATGCATGTAATAAAGATGTTCTATCCTACTATTGTTTGGTAGAAAGGCAATCAATTGATCAACTAATGCGATATGATCGATTAACCCTTCTTCAATATTTGTTATATAGTTCGATAATTGCTCATGTTGTTCGACCATTTCTTCTAATTGCAATGCTTCTGATTCCGCTTCCCCGTTCATCTCGAGTTGCTTTTCCATCGAACTTACCTCATTCTTCAAAGAAATATAAGGAACCATTACAAACCAAACAGAAACGATTAAGCCTATGAAAGCAAGGACAATTAAAATATATGGTGTAAGGTTAAAAGCCTTATGTTCTATAAAATTTATCTGCATCTGATCACCCTATTATTTAGAATTCCCTCTTAAAAGAAGCCCAGCTAAATCACTAAACTCTACTGAGATAGTTTTCGGCAAATTTTTCCCCAGTTCTATAACAGGTACTTTGGTCTGTTCACTTATTAATTGAATCGCTAAGTCGAGAAACGGAAAATCTCCTGCTATGACAATTTTTTCAATCGCTTTTCCACCGTTTTGGACAGAATATCGATAGAAATCAAGAAATCGTTCAATGGTTACTAGGTGAGTATCCAGTAACTCCTGCAAATCTTCTTCACTGCCATTCCATTCTAATTTTTTTCGTTCAAAGCTCCATGACCACATTCGTTCATCTGTTGGAGATGGAACATGTCTGGAAAAAACGATTAGTCCATGTTCGAAAGCCGTAAGGACCAATCCATCTTTTCCCCATTGCATGATAAGTGTATCTTGTTCATCCGTTCTATCGATAGCAAACTGCTGATAAACCCTCGATAAAGCAAGAGAGGATACGTCCGCAATAACTGGTTTTAATTGTACAGCTTCCATCACTGCCAGATATGAGTTTAATACATCTCTCGGATAAGCAAAAACAAGTATTTCATTTGTCGTTTCCAGCTTTCTGATCAGACCAAAATCAATGATTGGATCTTGAAAAGGTAATCGAAGTTGGTCTTTAGCTTCTCTTTGTAGAACTGCTTTCGTTTCCTCTTTCTTTAACCCTGCTGGAACCTGATGGTGTCGAATAGAAACAAATCCATCAGAAACCATAAATGAAACTTTTGCCCTTTTCCACTTCTTCTGTTTCACAATACGTTCCAGGTGATAATGAAACCCCTCTTTATCCATTATCCTTCCGTCTTTTATTAAACCTTCCTTTAACAGAAGTTCTCCAGAATCTTCGATATCCTCTAACCGATTATTTTTGGATACGATATACCGAAGATAACGATCATATATAACTAGATGTACATACATATTTTGAAAAATGATACTCACCTTCTTTCTACTTTCCATACCAAATCAGATTAAGGTAGGCTTCCACGAGATGATCACCGAAAAGAAACGTTATAAGAGCCCCCAGGATTATCGCTGGGCCGAACGGTACTTCCTGCTTTGCTTTAAATCCATTCTTCAGCATAATAATCATGCTAGATAATAATCCAATAATTGTTGCGATAAAAAAGGCAAGTAATATGTAAGGAAAGCCTAGGATTATGCCTAATAAGCCTAGTAATTTCATGTCTCCTGCTCCCATACCACCTTTGCTGACTATAATAATAAGTGCAAGAAGACCGTAACCTGCTATCGCACCAGTAATACTGGACCACCATGGTTCAAGGGGGTGCCACACGCGAAACAGAATAAAGACAGGCAAGAAGCATAATAAAATTTTATTAGGGATGAGCATAAAACGAAGGTCTGTTACTAAGACAATGGAGAATAAACTAATTAAACTAAAAGTGATCCATAAATCTAATGATAATCCTAAATGCAAATAGCTAAGCAGAAAGCCAATCCCTGTAATCAACTCTACCAATGGATAAAGAATAGAAATCGACTGCTGACAGTTACGGCACTTGCCTTTTTGCAAGGTAAAGGAAAAAACAGGTATTAATTCATACCACCTTAATGTCTGGTTACATGCTGGACATGTAGAACGTGATGAGGATAAAAACGTCTGTTGTGGAATTCTAAGACCGACTACATTATAAAAAGAACCTAAAATTAATCCAAAGACAAAACTTACTCCACTATATAGAATATCCATCTGCTAACTCCTATTTTAAGGCTTAGTTAAAATGAAAACGGAAAAATTCAGTATGTAGTACTATACATTTCCATATTCCGGCTGTTGAGAATATCTTACCTTTTTATATCTAATTACAGTCTATTCGTCATGTACAAAGGTAAAAGTAGTTCCATCAACATGCGTAAGAGTACCACTTGGCGGACATCAGTTTCCAGATATCCATTGTCTAGTAATTCTTGTACTGTTATATTTGGTTGATCCCCACCATTAAACACCCAATTTGATTCTTCACCGTCTACTTGAACTGCAATTAATGCCAACCGTGCTGCATTTTCGATTAATTCTGCCTCTGCTTCTTGTGCACCTTCCTCAGCTCTATCGATAATACTACCAATCGCTGGGACAGCAATAGCATTCACCTTTTCGGATTTACTATTTGACTTTGAAGCATATGTAAACAGGGCTAAAAAACCTAGGGAGATAATGGTGAGGATTATAATCCGAAGCAAGAATTTCGATTAATGTAAAGTCTTTTTCACTATGAAATCTGTCGTGAATTTCCATTTATCTCCCCTTCCTTCGATTTTCCTTTCTTTAAACTCATTATACTTGTTTCCATAAAAAAGAACAATACTATTTTTAGTACTAAATACCAATTTTTCATTACTTTTGGACTATTTTTTTGGCGTATTCTACAAAATGAAGTGAGCCTGTAATCAATATTAGATCATTTGGATTACTAGTAGCTAATAGTTTATTCAATGCTTGTCTAGCGTTCTCTACATATATGATATGATTGGGTATTTCTTCCTCTGATAATACTCTTGGATGATCAAATGTAGTCACGATAATCTCGTCAGTAAGTTTTGCTAATTCCTTCAACATCATGGTAATCTCTTTATCACGAAATGCGCTGAACAAGACTTTGACACGACCTTCTATACTTTCTTCTTGAATCGTTTCTATTAATTTGGTAACGCTTTGGACATTATGTGCACCATCAACAATAATCTTTGGATGTTCTTTAATGATTTCCATTCGATTGGGTAGTTTTGCTTGAGCCAAACCTTTTTTCATCGCTATGTCATCAATATTAAATCCATTATCTTGTAAAAGATTCAACGCTTGAATAGCTAAAGAAGCATTCATTATTTGGTGACGTCCTTTCATTGCAAGATCCATAACATAATACTTAGAACCATTATTCCAGTGAAAATGATTTCTATCTATTTCCTCAGTCCAAAACTCTTGGCCATATAAATACAAGGGCGCGTTTTGCTTACGAACTTCTTCTTTCACAACTTGTAAAGCTTCATCGACCAAATCACCAGAAATAACTGGCACTTTTTCCTTGATAATTCCAGCTTTATGAGCAGCAATGTCTTTTAGCGTATTACCGAGAAAGCTTGTATGATCAAATCCAATACTTGTAATAATTGTTACAAGTGGCTCGACTCTATTGGTTATGTCCTCACGGCCTCCCATAGCGGCTTCGATTATAGCAATATCGATATTATCTTGGAGAAATAATAATGTGATAATCATTAATATCTCATATTCAGAGGGTGCTAAGTTTTGTTGATCCATTTCTTCAATAATCGGCAAAAGTGGATGAAGAATATCAATAAATTCCTGCGCTGTAATAGATCGATTGTTAATCGCAATATGATCCAAAATCGTAGGAAGACCTGGTGACTGAAAAGTCCCAACAGTGTATCCACTCTCCATTAACACTTCTTTTAAAAAAGTCAAAGTAGAACCTTTCCCATTCGTACCGGCAATATGGATAGTTGGCATTGACTTTTGCGGATGATTCACTTTTTCTAATAAATAATCCAACCGCTCCAACCCAGGCTTTATTCCTAACGTTCGTCTTGATACAAAAAATTGTTCCAAATCCTGTACAGATTCCATCATAAAATCAACATCCTTTATATTATTTAAACAAAACTATGAACTAATATTTGTTGAGCGGACATTCAGAGCGTTATTTAACAGAATCACACCCATTTTTCGATGTTGGCGGACATTGAATCCCTTAATTACTTACAGTAAAAATAAGCTTTATTTTCAATGAATAGCGGAATGGAGGTCCGAGAACAGCCTAAAAACGCCATTTTTGTCACAAATAGCGGAACAAATGTCCACATTGTGCCTAAACTAAGCAGTTATTCTAATTCAATTCCACGTTCTCAGTTGATGTATTTTATTTGTTTGTGGTTGTGAAAAAGAGAGGCTGCCAGTGACAGCCTCTGCTTTGGTTATTTCTGTAGTTCTTCAATTCTCGCCTGTACTTTTTCTCTCTTTTCCATGTAATCCTTTTGTTTTTCTTTTTCTGCATCTACTACATGTGCAGGAGCTTTGCTAACAAATCCCTCATTCGCCAATTTCTTATCAACGCGCTCAACCTCTTTGTTTAATTTATCCAATTCTCCTTGAAGACGTGTAAGCTCTTTGTCAATGTCGATCAATCCTTCTAACGGTAAGAATAGCTCTGCACCAGTAACAACGGCAGACATTGCTTTGTCTGGCACCACAACGTTTGTATCAATCGTTAATTCACTTGGGTTACAGAAGCGATCTAGATAAATACGGTTTGTTTCTAATTGTTTTTTCACCGCTTCATCATTAGCTTGAACGATAATAGGAATTTCTTTTGACATCGGTGTGTCCACTTCGGCACGGATATTACGAACAGAACGAATAATCGCCACTAATTGCTTCATCACCTCGGACGATGCTTCATTAGATAATTGATTATCTACTGTTGGCCATGCAGCACGTACAATAGATTCACCTTTGTGAGGCAATTGTTGCCAGATTTCTTCTGTCACAAATGGCATAAATGGATGAAGCATGCGCATCGTATGATCTAACACATATGCTAAGATCGAGCGTGTCGTTAGTTTTGCTTGCTCATCTTCGCCGTAAAGCGGTAATTTCGCCATTTCAATATACCAGTCACAGAAGTCATCCCAAATAAAGTTATAAAGGTAACGTCCTGCCTCACCAAAATCATATTTATCCACATGACGTGTTACTTGTTCTATCGTTTCGTTTAGTCTTGTCAAAATCCATTCATCCGCTACGGATTTTTTGCCAGTTAAATCAATTTCATCATAACTTAAGCCATCCATGTTCATTAAAGCAAAACGCGAAGCATTCCATATTTTATTAACAAAGTTCCAAGTCGACTCTACTTTTTCCCACTGGAAACGTAAATCCTGGCCAGGACTTGATCCAGTTGCTAAGAAGTAACGTAAGGAGTCTGCTCCGTATTTGTCAATCACTTCCATAGGATCAACACCATTGCCTAGTGATTTACTCATTTTGCGACCTTCTGCATCACGAACTAACCCATGAATCAATACGTCTTTAAACGGACGTTGATCATTAAACTCAACCGATTGGAAAATCATCCGAGATACCCAGAAAAAGATAATATCATATCCCGTTACTAGTACATTGGTTGGGAAGAAATGTTTAAAATCTTCATCCTCTGTATTTGGCCAGTTTAATGTAGAGAATGGCCATAACGCTGAGGAAAACCAAGTATCCAATACATCTTGATCTTGTTCCCAGTTTTCGATATCTTCAGGTGCTTCCTTACCTACATACATTTCACCTGTTTCTTTATGATACCATGCAGGTATACGATGTCCCCACCATAATTGTCTAGATATACACCAGTCACGGATACTTTCCATCCATCTAAGGTATGTTTTTTCGAAACGATCCGGTACAAAATGTACTTTTTTGTCATCGGAAGCTTTTTGAAGTTCAATCGCAGCATCTGCCAATGGCTGCATGTCAACAAACCATTGTGTCGACAAATATGGTTCGACTACTGCATCGCTTCGTTCCGAGTGACCTACTGAATGCATATGTTCTTCAATGTTGAAGAGAACCCCTTGATCTTGAAGGTCTTTGACGATCTGTTTACGACATTCAAACCGATCCATGCCTTGATATTTACCAGCATTCTCATTCATTGTACCGTCTTCGTTCATCACAAGTACACGTTCAAGGTTATGGCGATTACCAATTTCAAAGTCATTCGGATCGTGTGCAGGTGTTATTTTTACAGCACCTGAACCGAATTCCATATCCACATAATCATCTGCCACAATCTCAATTTCTCGGCCAACAATTGGAAGCTTAACTTTCTTACCTATTAAATCTTGATATCTTTCGTCATCTGGATGTACAGCGACTGCTGTATCACCAAGCATCGTTTCTGGTCTCGTTGTAGCTACTTCAATATGTCCGGATCCATCTGCTAAAGGATATTTCATATGATAGAAATGACCTTGAACATCCTTATAGATTACTTCAATATCAGAAAGAGCAGTCTTTGTTGCAGGATCCCAATTAATAATATACTCTCCACGATAGATAAGCCCTTTTTCATATAATGTAACAAATACTTCTTTTACAGCTTCAGATAAACCTTCATCTAAAGTGAAACGTTCGCGTGAATAATCTAAACCTAGTCCTAATTTTGCCCATTGTTCGCGAATAAAGCCAGCGTATTCTTCTTTCCAGTCCCATGCTTTGTCGAGGAACTTCTCCCTGCCCAAATCATAACGGGATATGCCTTCTTCACGTAGCTTTGCTTCTACTTTTGATTGAGTTGCGATACCGGCATGGTCCATTCCTGGTAAGTAGAGAACATCATAGCCTTGCATTCTTTTTATTCTTGTAATGATATCCTGTAGTGTCGTATCCCATGCATGACCGATGTGTAATTTACCGGTTACGTTTGGTGGTGGGATTACGATCGTAAAAGGTTCCTTCTCTTTGTTTCGTTCTGCCTCAAAATATTTCCCTTCTACCCAAGTGTTATAACGGCCCTTCTCAACTGCAGTTGGATCATACTTTGGTGGTAAATTAACTTCCTGTTGTTCTGACATGCTTATTCCTCCTTATATTTACTAAAGGTAATCGACACAAGCTTCACAAGAGATCACTACTGCGAACTATTGAAAATTTGTCTTGATGCGGACATTTAGTGCGTTATTTGACTAACAATCACCTGTTTTTCGATGTTAGCGGACATTTAATCCCTTATATGGCTCATTTTGGCTTAAATGAGCACCATTTTCGAGATGTTCGCGACCAACCTAAAAACAGCACTTTTGTCATAAATAGCGGAACAAATGTCCGCGCTCAGCCAAAATACACCTCATATCCACTTTATCTCGCAGTATATGCTTGCACATCCTCTCCACTTCGACATAAAAAAATCCTTTTCGGCCTTGTGTAAAGGACGAAAAGGATTGGGTTTCCGCGGTGCCACCTTTGTTTATAAGTGATATCACTTATACGCTTAGCTGAAGATAACGGATTTCACCGACTTTTACCTACTTGTCATGTTCAGTAAAGCTGCATCAGAGACTACCTTCCTTCACCTTTTTTCGAGAAAACCTTTCAGCCTGTGGGTCTTCCTCTCTAGCGAACAGTGTGAAGTACTCCTCCTCATCATCGCATCTGTCTTAATTATGATTCATTATATGCTATTTTATCCAAAAGGAAACAAAGAAGTCAAGTTTAATTATAGTGTCAATTGTGCATGTTTATTAAAAAATGTCTTATAGCCAAAATATAAGAATAAAATTACGGACAATGAAACACTACCAGTGATACCAAGCATAATGGCAATTTGATATTTGATCGCATCCATCGGACCTGCCCCTGATAAAATAACACCGGTCATCATTCCTGGTAAAAAAACAATCCCCATTCCGACCATACTGTTGATTGTCGGTAAGATCGCTGAATCAAAAGCATGATTAACAATACCCTGTGATGCTTTATTCGGTGGCGCTCCTAACATCAATGCAGCTTCCACTTCTTTCTTCCGTGAGCTGAATCCTTCCACTAAAGAGCTAACTCCCAGTGTAATACCAGTCATAGAGTTCCCGATTAACATTCCTGCAATCGGTATGAAATAGCGGGGATCATACCAAGGCGAAAACTGAACAACAATAAAATCAAAATAAAGAAAAGCAAATAAAGTACCGGATACCATCGAAATCGCAATAATTTTCTTTAACTCTCTACTTAAGGTTTGCTTCGTGCGTTTATAAATATTATAAACAGCAAATGTTTCCATGATAATAATGACGATAATCGAGTAAATCATTTTCTCATTTTCAAATATAAACATGAGTACATAGCCAACTAATACAAGTTGAATCGTCATTCTTAGTGTAGCAATAATGATCTCTTTCTCTCGCGGAATTTTACGCCAGCGGACGATCGCAAGTAGGATGACTATAAAAATATAAGCAGTAACGAGCTGCCATATCGTAATTTCAAGCATTTCATTCATGAAAGAGCACCCTCTTTCGTTACTATGTCGTTCATATAGATAATTTCATCACTATATTTTTCTGCGACTTCTTTTGAATGTGTAACCATGATCGCCGTTTTACCTTCGTCACGGATTTTCTTTGTAAACAAGTCCATAATCGCGGTTTCCGTTTCTTCATCAAGAGCGGATGTAGGTTCGTCCATCAAGTAGACTTCGGCATTCGTCAAAAGCACACGTCCAAATGCTAACCTTTGTTGTTCACCACCAGATAGTTTATCCGCTTCTTCATCTAAATCTTTTGTTAGACGTAAGTCTTTTAATAAATCAATCAACACCTGATCTTCGACATCTGCTTCATCTGCAAATTGCCGTCCTATTAAAAGGTTATCGCGAACTGTTCCTTCAAAAACTATGGGGTCCTGTCCAAGCATTACCACTTCTCTTCTTAATTGAACAGGGTCTAAGTTTGCGATCGATTGACCTTTATAAGTAATAGTACCCTGATCAGGAGTAAGCATGCTGTTAAACATTTTTAACAAGGTAGATTTACCACTGCCACTTTCTCCAAATAAGCAGTAAATTTTACCTGATTCAATTTCCAATTTGTTGACTGTTAGTATATCCTTAAAAACCAATTGTTTAATCGAAAACATGACATCTCCTCCAAAGTACTAGGTCTATGTAATGTAATAGAGCAGACACCTGATTGTATCTGCTCACAATTATTAGCGAAAATCCCGCTTATCTTCCATTTTCCTAGAAACAAATACATATGCAATGGTCGCAACTACTGTTAATAATGTGTAAAATAATGTATTTTTCATATGATTTCCTCCTCTTTTATAGTTCTGTTAAAACGGACGGAATTTACCCTTTTTTAGTACGAGCATTGGCCCGCCTAATAAGAACAAGTAGCGGTCATCAATCACATTTTTCATCACTTTTGCCTGCATACCATATAATTTATTGCCATCAAATACCGTGCCCATCGCATCACTTCCCCCTAAAGATGCAACTGTTCCTTTATCATCGAATTTGAATTCTTGTAATGTACCACCATAAATCATCGTTCTAAGATTATGCGCGCATACATCTGCTTCCTGTATGGCAATTTGGGCTGTAGGTGGGTATGGTTTTCCAGTTTCGTTATTCATTACCCAGGCACAATCACCTAAAATAAAGACTTCATCATGTCCTGGAGCACGTAATGTTGCATCTACATTGACTTTACCTTTCGTTAATTCAAAACCAGATTCTCCTACAATTCGATTAGCTTGTACACCACCAGTCCAAACTATCGTACCTGCTTTAATTTCTTCTTCTTCCTCTTCGCCAACAACAACGGAGTCTTCTTTCACCTCTTTAATCTTGGTACCAAGCTTGAATTCTATACCACGATATTCCAAGGATTCTTTCGCGTAAGTTAATAATTCTTCATCAAAGTTTGGTAAAATGGTAGGCATTGCTTCAATATCAATGATCCTTACGTCTTGACGTGGGATATCATATTTCTTACATAATAGCGGAATTCGTTCTGCTAACTCACCTAAAAATTCGATACCGGTGAAACCTGCACCACCTACAACGATCGTTAGCATACTTGGATCAGGATTTTTCTCATTACGATAACGAGCAAACTGATATTCAATATGATCTCTAATCATACGACTCGTGTCGACACTCTGAATCGAAAAAGCATGCTCTTCCATACCAGGAATACCAAATGCGGCTTTTTCAAAACCTAGTCCAATCACTAAATAATCATAATTAATTTCGCCATTTTCTAGTTGAACTGTTTTGGATTCTTTGTTAATTTTCACCACTGTATCATGTACAAAATTTACGCGGCGAGTATTAATGACATCGGAAATCATAATTCGAGAGCGATTGACATCAATTGTTCCTGCAGCTACTTCATGCAACCACGTTGTTTGGTAATGATAATTGTGTTTGTTGACTAATGTAATCTCTGCTTCTTCTGGTGCAAATTGTTGTGTTAAACGTTTGGTTGTCATCATTCCTGCATAGCCTGCTCCAAGTACAACTATTTTAGGTCTGTTTCCTATCATCGAATCCTTCCCTTCTTGTTTTAGAGCCATTATTAATTACGATAGTTTTCACCTTTTAAACGATTTGTATGTATCATATCGATCGCAGTTAGTATATCAAAATTGTCATTTTCAGTCTAATAAACCAGCACCATCTAAAAACAAATATTTTTTCCAAATCAAAATGCAATATTTACGTAAACATCCTATTATTCTGTTGATACAAACCAGGAACTATTGAAAACTCTATGTAGTGTAATTCCATAAAAGCGCTAAAAAATAGTGTTGAAATCTCTAAAAATGTTGTGCTCCCTATGGTTATATACTTTCTTAAAAAATAAAAAACCCTATTTTGTAGGGTTTTATTATTAGTTTGGTTGCACGTTGGACTTGTATTTATTCTGTTTTAGGAATTCTCGAACTTCTTCTACTGTGTAACCTTCCGCTTTCGCTTTTGCTATCAAGTAAATCCATTCATAATCCACGTTTACTTTTGTTGGCATAAACGTATTCCCCTCCTAAAATACACTACTGTATTTCAGGCAGCTCAGCCATCCGAATACATATGTATTAAACGGACCTGTAACTTTGCGTCCCTACCTCTCAATAGGTTTGCCTTTTTCTGATTGTATCTATCGAATATACAACGTACGAATCCATAGTTAGAGTATCATGCAAGCCCTTATATCCTTATCACTTGCTTAAATGTTACTATAACAGTAGCTCCTAATTTTTTCATTCGTCGATCAGCTTAAACTTATATTATTCCAAAAGAACACTACCGCTATACACCCCCCTATAAAACAACAATAGATTTTTTGCGAATCCATAGTACCTATTATCTAGTATATATTCGATATGCATCAATTATATTCCTGCATATCTATAGATTTTTGAGAAAATTGAACTAGATATATTTTGCAAAGATTTTATTACGTATTCCATTAAAATGAATTTAATTAAAACTTTTATTTTGGGTACAATTCCAATTTTACTGCATAAACTACAATATAATGAATTATTATATCGTGAATGAGGTGATACTTTGTCTCGTTATTATCGTTACCGTCTACCACCTTGGGCTCGAGAATGGATATTAATTTGTGAACGATGTACACTTCCAATCGTGATCTTTCAGGGGATACGAACAATATTTATACCAACTACTTTTGACGTTTTATTGTTAGGAATTCTAATTGGTATTCTTATTGCTTTTCAATTAGAATGGATATAATGCTCTAATACGTTTCTTCAAATTGCTCTGACTTTAATGTTTTATAAATAAATTCTTGTAGCTGTAACCCAAATAATAACTTACGATATTCCTGCTCAATTTTGATGGAGCAATTTATATTATTTTTATTTCTCGATGATTGCACACTGGTAAATACTTCATGAAACCAATTTGCCGGAGACAGTAATTGTAAAACTAATAAAGATTTTTCATAGTCCGATAAATCAATATAACGACAATAGATAGAAAATGAATCTGTCACTTTCCCCATATCACAGTCATGAAATTGAAATAAATATTGATAATAATTTACTAAATCATAGGTTGGAGATGTCATCAATGCATGTTCCCAATTCAAAAAATATGTGTTTGCTTGTGTGATCACATAGTGAGAAGGTCGTATATTCCCATGACATAAGGTATATTTCATTTCGTTTGTTTCTTCCATTACATCTAAATAAATTTCTTGCCATCTTTCTAGTTGATTAAATGTTTGTTCTATATCACGATAATACATGCAAATTTGCAACTCATAAGGGGACATAAAACGCTTTGCTTCAAAATAGCGAACGTACTTTAACATTTGGTCCCGATAGCTGGATAATTCTTGCTGAAATTGCTGTTCCATACCATCTTTGTTTTGTTTTAATGGTGCAATCTGATGATAATCCATCGTTGCAGCATGTAGACGTCCTATGGCGTGAATAACAGATGCATATTCATCTATAGGCTGATCCGTATAATCCTGTTCTACCCATGGCATCAGATAATAAATTTGATCTTGATCTATTACAAATGGTTGATTACTTTTGGCAAAATAAATCGGGACAAATCCTAATATCTGTTTTTGTTGTATATATTGTTGAATTGCTTGCCATCTCCCTAAGTCATCTGGATATAACCTTGATTTTTTTAAAGCATACTGTTGTGAGTTTGCCTTTATTTTATACACTCTTTCTGTCACTTGCTCAATTTCCTCCGGTTGTAATTGATATGCTTCGATTATTTGTGACCACTCCATTTGTCTTCCTCCTTTTAAAAATAAAAAAATACAGAGTTATTAACACGTAACGATTCACTCAGTCAGTACTTAAAATTTATGCCTCTCTATACACGTAAACAAAAAATCCCTTGACTGGCACCAAGGGATTAAATCTTTAATCTTCTGAGGTTATGGGAATATAAATTAATTGACCTGCCGTTATATCCTCTTCTTCTAGACGGTTCGTTCTCATAATTTGTCTAGGAGAAACTTGATAACGCTCAGCGATAGTTTGCATCTGATCATCAGGTTGCACGATATATAATTTTAGTCGAGTATAGCTAGCACTTTCTTCACCAGCAAAAATATTCAATAAATAGGATGTGTCATTTGTCCGCTCTTCCCTTGCTTGGACATGCAATTTTTCTCCAGTATTTTCCTCTTCTTCCTCATCACTTTCTAATACGAAATCATCTTCAGGCTCTCTTACTAAGTCCTCTTCCTGTTCATCTATACTATCTTCTTCTTCAACTGTTTCAGAATCATTTCGGACACTGCTGATATCTACCACTTTTTCCTCTTCTGGTTCATTATCTAACTCTGGATCTACTTCTAAATGAAATGTATCTTCTTCCTCTTCTTCTAGTTCTTCATCCAGACGATTTTCTTCAAAAGATGGCAGAGTCTCCTCTTCTTGAATTTCTTCTTCAACTTGTGGTTCTTCAATACCTTGAATAGCAAGAGTTGCTTCTATCGCCATTTCATTTGCAGATGCTAATGTATAATCAAAATGATCTACTTCAATTGAGACATCATCTAATGAAGGGATTCTCTCCATTGGAATCGATACATCAATAAGGAATTTATGGAAAAATTCATTTACTTCATCAGACAAAGATTCTACTCGTTCTACAAAGGTTGCGTCTGTTTGGCGAACTTCACTTTCGACAGGAGCATTGTTTCTAATATACTCTCCTTTCAGTTCCATTACTCCTCTGATAGAAAGTGTGTTACCTATTTCCTCCATTGAAATTACCGGCTCTAATCCAATGCCTAACATTTCCTGGATTTGCTGTTCCTTATCAAAAGCTATTGCTTCATGAATATTAAATGTAAAGGCTTCTTGCAAAGCACTTCCCCCTTTCCTTTGCTTAGCTAAGGCGTACTAGCATCTCAATAAACTATATGTAGGTAACGAGAGAAATATGCTTGCTCTGTATCATTCAGCTTGTTTAATTTCTTGAACTGCTATGTAGTATAAAGTGGTGAAAATAATGAATATCGGGGTTTAAAAATGAAAAAATGGATGTTGATAGTCTTAGTTGTTCGGAAGAAGAGTCTTATTCAAATACTCCAGATTTTATTGGGGTTGTCCTTTCTTTCGAGAATAACAATCAAATACAAATGAATATTAAGTCGGGAAATATCAATGAAGATGGTTACAATGATCAAATTTTAATTTCGGTTGAGGACATGACAGATTTCGTTAGAAACTTAGCGACTTCAGAATCAACTGAGATAAAGGAATCACGGTGAGTTTACGAACCGATAATGACTTATCGTAGGGTGATTCGTGAAGTCGCCTAGTTTTTAGGCGTTCGGAGCTAGACAGGCACTCAATTTTTATAGTTTCTTTGCTATTTAAATAAACGTTTGGAGCTCTTTCATCCAAACGCTTATTTCTAATTAAAAGATTGCTTAATGAATAATACTCTATTAATTTATTCAAATCATTTATAAAATCAGAACAATTATATGCTCATCACGCCGCCTTTAGAAGCGTTGGTTACAAGTTTTGAATACCTTCCTAACCAACCTTGTTTGATTTTAGGCTCAAAGGGTTCTAGCGATTTTCTACGTTCATCTAAGACTTCATCCGATACTTTTACATTTAGTATTCTATTTGGTAAATCTATAACCACTACGTCCCCATTTTCTATTAAGGCAATTGGTCCACCTTCTGCAGCTTCCGGGGAAATATGTCCAATGGAAATACCACGAGATGCACCTGAGAAACGCCCATCAGTTAGAAGAGCCACGGTACTGCCTAAACCTCGGCCCATGATAGCCGAAGTAGGAGCTAACATTTCTGGCATTCCCGGACCACCTTTAGGTCCTTCATATCGGATAACAACAACATGCCCTTCTCTAACAGTTCCATTATCAATCGCTTCTTGCGCTTCTTCTTGAGAATCAAAAATGATTGCTTCTCCTTCAAATACTTTGATGGCAGGGTCAACAGCACCAACTTTAATGACAGCACCTTCTGGAGCAAGATTGCCGTATAAAATGGATAATCCTCCTACTGGACTGTATGGATTATCTTTTGGACGAATAACTTGTTTATTTGTAATGTCATATCCATTAGCAAGTTCGCCCATTGACTTACCTGTTATCGTTAAGCGATCTGGATGAATAGCATTAGGGATTTTCGTTAATTCATTAATAATGGCACTAATCCCTCCAGCTTTATTGATATCATCCATGGAGATATCAGATGCAGGCATAATCTTTGCAAGATACGGAACACGGGTAGCAATTTTGTTGATTTTTTCAAGGTCATATTCTATTCCAGCTTCCCTGGCAATAGCTAATGTATGCAGTACTGTATTTGTAGATCCACCCATCGCCATATCAAGTGCGAATGCATCATCAATCGCTTCTTTTGTAATGATATCACGCGGTTTAACATCTTCTTCAATCATACGAACCAAATGTTTTGCCGCTTCTTGTATCAATTCTTTACGCTTCTCGCTCGTGGCAACAACCGAACCATTCCCAGGTAGTGCTACACCTAACATTTCCATCAAACAGTTCATGGAATTTGCTGTGAACATACCTGAACAAGATCCACAAGTTGGACAAGCGTTCTTTTCAATATCGTTAAATTCTTCTTCCGTCATCTTTCCTGATTTATATGCTCCAACACCTTCGAAAACAGATGACAATGAAAGTTGTTGTCCGCTAGAACTTGTACCGGCTTCCATTGGACCACCGGAAACGAAGACGGAGGGTACGTTCGTACGAGCTGCTGCCATTAACATGCCAGGAGTGATTTTGTCACAGTTTGGAATATAAAATACGCCATCAAACCAATGCGCATTAATAACCGTTTCAGCACTGTCTGCAATTAATTCACGACTTGGTAAGGAATAACGCATTCCGATGTGTCCCATCGCAATTCCATCATCCACTCCAATCGTATTGAATTCAAATGGAATACCACCAGCTTCAATGATTGCTTCTTTTACGACCTCTGCGAACTCACGTAAATGTACATGTCCAGGAATAATATCAATATAAGAATTGCAAACACCAATAAATGGTTTCCCTAAATCTTTCGCTTTTACCTTCCCCGTAGCATATAAAAGACTACGATGAGGAGCACGATCTACCCCGATTTTTATCGTATCACTTCTTCTCATCTGTACCACACCCCTTATTTTATTTGTTTAATGTATTTTATATTGTATGTTGTCTACTGTCAATATAGTTGTATGACAAAATAGAAGAAACTTCATAAAATAGTTGATGAAGAGCTATTTTATGGAAAGGATATCGGGGGCTTTTGTTTATTTATTCTGCACTTTCCAATATGACAAAAAGGACATCTTGGCTAAATCCAAGATGTCCTTTAATGAACTATTATTCAATTCGCAACTCTTCCATTGCATGCAAAATATGAATTTTCATTGCACTTCTTGCACCTTCAGGATTACGATTTTTCATAAATTCCATTATCATTTTATGATCATTGATCGTATCTTTGATTGCAAGTTCCTTTTTCTTGGATAAAATGACTCCCTTATCGATAGCTTGGTAAAGAACTGGCATCAGCTTTTCCATAAATTCGTTATGGGTAGCTTTTACGATGGATTTATGAAACTTTTGTTCTACGTCTGTTCGATCCTCATTGTGCTTAATTTTTTGTTCTATTTGGATACCATAATCTAAAATACGCTTTAATTCAGTATCACTTGCTCGAATCGTCGCATAATAGGCAGCTTCGGGTTCAAATATCAAGCGCATTTCATACAAATCTTTTGCATTTATTTTAGCCTCTGCAAGAAAGCCCATTTCTTCTAGATTATTTACATCAATGTCTTCCTTTACATATGTACCCTTCCCTCTTCTAATCTCTAAAATGCCATTAGTAACCAATATCCGGATTGCTTCCCGAAGGGTTGTTCTACTAATATTTAGCTCCTCTGATAATTCATTTTCGTTTGGAAGCTTATCACCTGGAAGAAATCTTTTCTCAATAGCAAGCATGGACATTATATCGTCTGCTACACTATCAGATAGTCTTTTTTGAACCATAAACTTTATCACCCTAGTTTTCTTTCTAGTATAGCATATAGATTGTGGTATCCCATTTAGATTTTTTCAAAAAAAACTGAGCAAAATTCGCTTAGTCCTTTTCCCTGGATCTGCGATTGTTTTAGTAGCCATTTTGAAATATATCAATCACTTAACCGCCGCTGCGGCTGCCCACTTCCCTTTCCGTGGGGTTTGTCCTTCAGCTAACTTTTTCGAGCCAAAACCGCTCGAGAAAGTGGATCTTCAGGTCAAACGATTCCCACAGGAGTGGAAGTGGGCGGCCTTCGCTAAGCTCTGCTCTACAACTCTAGCATGAAGTAACATTGCTACTTTTATACTTATGGATAGCGATTCTTGCTCTTATCTATTTTATAAAAGTCAACCTATTACTTCTGACAACAATTGCTGCATCTCCTCATAGCGGAGACTAATTACGTAGACTCCTGCGGGAATAGCGCGAGCCGAAAATCCACTTTGCAAAGTGTTTTTCTTTGCAAAGTTAGTTGAGGCCGTGCCCGCGGAAAGCGAAGTAATTAGTCG
>NZ_WJEB01000026.1:0-24423 GCF_010994085.1 Gracilibacillus saliphilus
ATTACGTAGACTCCTGCGGGAATAGCGCGAGCCGAAAATCCACTTTGCAAAGTGTTTTTCTTTGCAAAGTTAGTTGAGGCCGTGCTCGCGGAAAGCGAAGTAATTAGTCGAAGCGTTGGCAAACACACATAAAATATGTCAAAATAACTACTTCGTTAAACACGGTCATTGCGTTGATTATATACTTACTTACCTTTTTAAAAAAGCTTGCAAACCTTTTTTGGCTTGCAAGCTTCTAATTTAAGATAGCTTTTCAAATGCTTTTTCTGCTGCTGCAATTGTTTTTTCAATGTCATCATCCGTGTGGGCTGTTGACATAAATAGCCCTTCAAATTGAGAAGGAGGAAGGAAAATTCCCTCTTCTGCCATTGTTCGGTAATACGTTGCAAATGCTTCGGTATCAGATTTCGCTGCTGTTTCATAGTTAATAACCGGTTCATCTGCGAAAAAGACTCCGACCATTGATCCCGCACGATTGATTTGTAATGATACATTGTGCTTATCCGCTGCTAATCTGTACCCTTCCACAAGTCGATCCACTTTCTGATTAATCTCATCATAGGCTTCACGATCCATTGCCTTTAGCGTTTCTAAACCAGCTGTCATTGCAAGCGGGTTCCCCGATAATGTTCCAGCTTGATAAATATCACCGACAGGAGCAATACGTTCCATAATCTCACGTTTACCGCCATAAGCACCAACCGGTAAACCTCCACCGATTACTTTTCCTAAACAAGTTAAATCCGGTGTGACCTCAAAATGACCTTGTGCACAATGATAACCAACACGGAAACCAGTCATTACTTCGTCAAAAATAAGTAAAGTGTCGTGTTGAGTAGTAATGTCACGCAATGCTTTTAAAAATTCTTGATGTGGTGGTACAACTCCCATATTACCTGATACAGGTTCCACAATCACAGCTGCAATATCATCACCAAATTGTTCAAAAGCATAGCGAACACTCTCTAAATCATTGTAAGGTACAGTAATCGTATGCTGAGCAACACTTTCCGGTACACCAGGACTGTCTGGAAGACCTAGTGTCGCAACACCTGAACCAGCCTTTATCAGCAATGAGTCACCATGGCCGTGATAGTTTCCTTCAAATTTGAGAATTTTATTTTTCCCTGTATAGCCACGAGCTAGTCGCAAAGCACTCATAGTTGCTTCTGTACCTGAGTTAACCATACGTACCATTTCAATGGAAGGGACACGATCAATAACTAATTGCGCTAATTCATTTTCCAGTAATGTTGGTGCACCAAAGCTTGTCCCTTTTTCAGTTATTTCTTTTAACTTGGAGACTACTCGTTCATCCGCATGACCTAAAATTAATGGTCCCCAACTTAAAACATAATCAATATATTCATTTCCATCAATATCATATATTTTGGACCCTTTACCAGATTCCATATAAATAGGGTTCATGCCCACCGATTTAAATGCTCGGACAGGTGAATTAACCCCTCCCGGCATTAAGCTGACCGATTCTTTATATGCATCTACCGATTTCTGATTTTCACGCATAAGAGCTACCTCCTTATTTATTTTGAAGCCATTTGGCCACATCTTTTGCAAAATACGTAATAATAATATCCGCTCCAGCTCGTTTCATGGATGTCAGTTTCTCTAAAACTATCGCTTGTTCATCAATCCATCCTTTGAGACTAGCCGCTTTGACCATAGAATATTCGCCACTTACATTATAAGCAACTACTGGGACAGGATGTTGATTCTTCACTTCTCGAATGATATCCATATAGGATAATGCTGGTTTAACAATTAAAAAGTCTGCACCCTCTTTGATATCAGATGCTGCTTCACGCATTGCTTCTAATCGATTCGCAGGGTCCATTTGATAGGTCTTTCTGTCACCGAATTGTGGAGTGCTTTCTGCTGCATCACGAAATGGCCCATAAAAAGCGGAAGCATATTTAACTGCATAAGACATAATAGGAATATGCTTAAATCCCGCCTCATCCAGTCCTTTGCGAATTTCAGTTACAAATCCATCCATCATATTCGATGGTGCAATAATATCGGCTCCAGCTTCAGCTTGTGTAACCGCCGTTTTTACATGCAGTGGTAATGATTTGTCATTGTCGACATCCTGATTTTCAATCACACCACAATGGCCATGGGATGTATATTCACAAAGACAAGTATCCGCAATAACTAGCAGTTGATCGGTCTTCTGTTTGATCTGACGTATGGCCAGTTGGACAATACCATTTGGGTCATAGGCACCTGAGCCGACTTCATCTTTCTCTTTCGGAACCCCGAATAACAGGATAGACGGAATACCTAGTGCTAATAACTCTTCCACTTCTTCGTCGAGGTGATCAAGTGATACTTGAAATACTCCTGGCATTGAACTTACTTCATTTTTGATATTTTCCCCTTCGACAACGAATAATGGGTATACTAAATCATCTACTTTTAAATCTGTTTCACGCACAAATCGTCTCATAACACTGGAGTGTCTTAAGCGACGATGACGATCAAATTGTGTTTTTGCCATTATGCATCACCTTTTCTTATGTAATCAATATAAATCTCTACCATGTCCTCAACTGTAAATGTTTCCGGATAGAGAATATCGCAGAATGACCGTTCACGTAATGCCTCTGCAGTTGTTTCTCCAATCGCAATAGTCAACAAACTATTTTTAGCTTGTTCAAACAGGTGAGGCTTCAAAAATTGTTGAAAAGCATCAACAGTTGATGGACTAGTGAAAAATACCGTATCAACTTGAGATACTGTTTTGTTTAGCAAAGATTTAGAATGCTCATTTTTTATTGTACGATAAATGACGATTTTTTCAAAAGATACTCCAGCTTCCTTGAGTAATTCAGGAATTTCTCTTCTGGCATTTTCGCCACATATAAGCGCAATCCGCTTCGTACTGTTTTCATTTAAAAATTCTTCGACCATAGCTTTACCACTGTAGGTGGAAGGTTGAAATTCAACGGTATAACCATAATGAGTTAATGACCTTGCTGTTTTTTCACCGACAGCTGCAATTTTATTTTTCACTTGAATACCAAGCGTTGTTATATATTGATGAAAAAAGCGAACTGTATTCACACTTGTAAAGAATAGCCAATCAAATGAAGCAAGGTTGGTCAATTGACTGCGATTTACATCATCGTCTATTGCCTCAAAGCAAAGGAGGGGTACACGTTCACAACTAGCACCATACCCTTCAAGTAATTGGATCAAGGGCAAGGCTTGTCTCGCTTCCCTTGTCACCATTACTCTCTTCCCTTTTAAAGGCAGACTCATCCCTGATTCTCCTCGATTGCTTCGTCTACCAGTTTCTGCGCACCTTGAGCTTGCAATTTTTCGGCTGCTTCTTTCCCAACTTGTTGTGGGTCATTTCCTCTTATTGTTTCTTTTAATATCGTATTACCATCACTACTTGCCACTAATGCAGTTAATACAACCTCATCACCGTCAAGGTATGCATAGCCACCAATCGGTACTTGACAACCACCATTTAATAAATGCAAGAAGGTGCGTTCCGCTGTTACCGTTTTTTCCGTATAAGCATCATTGATTTTTGCTAATAATGCTAACAGCTCTTGGTCATTTTCTCTACATTCAATTGCTAAGGCACCTTGTCCAACAGCAGGTACACAAACATCTGGTTCTAAATATTCCGTAACAATATCTTCACTCCAGTTCATTCGTTTTAACCCTGCTGCTGCCAAAATAATTGCATCGAAATTCTCTTCTTTTAACTTACGCATTCTTGTTTCAATATTTCCACGAATCCATTGAATTTTCAGATCAGGTCGTGCTGCTAGAATTTGCGATCCTCTGCGCAAACTGCTGGTTCCTACAACCGCTCCAGCCGGTAAATCCGCTAATTTGATATGATCGTTGGAGATAAAAGCATCTCGATGATCTTCTCGAACAGGAATGGAACCAATCATCAGTCCCTCTGGCATCACTGCAGGCATATCTTTCATACTATGTACAGCAAAATCTATTTCTTTGTCATACATTGCTTTTTCAATCTCTTTTACAAAAAGTCCTTTACCTCCGACTTTCGAAAGTGTGACATTAAGAATTTGATCCCCTTTTGTCACAATCTTTTTAATTTCAAATTGATATTTATCACCCGCATGTTTCTTTAATTGCTCAATAACCCATTCTGACTGAGTCAATGCTAAATTACTTCTTCTTGAACCTACGACAATTTTACGCAAGCTAGTTGCCTCCTTTGTGTTTTGTTACATATGAAAGTTCGATAAACTGTTAAACAGGAAAAAGTTGATTAATAAAACGAGAAATGCGAATATATTCCAGCTTAAAATAGCTTTACCTTGATAACCCTTTTGAATTCGCATGTATAAATAGCCAGCATAAATGACTAACACAATGATGGAACCGAGTGTTTTACTATCACCCCAGTAAAACTCTGTGTTGGTCATGTAAGCCCATACGACACCTAGAATAATCGATAGCAATAGTAGCGGCTCGCCCAATCCAATCAATTGAAATGCTCTTTTCTCCAATCCTTCTAAGTCTTGGAATCTTCGTAACCATTTATACCCTTTTTTCTGTTTAAGAAATTTATATTGCATATAGTATAGACAAGCTAAAATAAAAGAAATGGTAAACAGACCATAGGATACGAGCGCAAGTACAATATGTGCAAAAAGCATTTCATCTAATACCAATGGGATCTGGGTAGAATCCGTGATTTGCATCGATCGTAATGTATGGATAATCATGATAAAAAAGCCAAATACACTGATAAAGAACATAAAAAATTCCAGTCGGAACATTCGATGAACGATTAACGAAAACGTAATAATAATCCAGGTATACGTATATAACCCATCATTTAATGTCTGTATCGGTATACTTGATGTTTTCCAAATTTCTGTTAATAAAAAAATGGTTTGAAAAAGCCAAACCATTGCAAGCAACCAGAAAGCGATACGATTCGCTTTCCGGTTATGGTACAGAAAATCTATAAAATAAATAATAACAGTCAAGCCATAGAGTAATAATACACTTTCTTGTAAAAATCTCTCTTCGAACATATTGGGAAAACCACCCGATTAATGTGTCGACACATTTTGTAGTTTCTGTATAATGCTATCCTTATTTTTTTCAAAAGTAATCACTTTATCATTTTCTGTTTTTTTCACTTCTTCTTTGACACGATCTTCAATATCAAAGATTTGCATAAATAAGGTTAATGCTTGCTCTGCATTTTTTTGGCCAGCAAATTCTTTCGCCTGCAAGATAGGTTGTTTTAGTAATTGATTGACGATACTTTTTGTGTGTTTATTTAACACTTTACGTTCACGTTCTGTTAGGTTAGGCATTTTGCGTTCAATACTTTTCATAGTCTCTTGTTGAATCGATAATGCTTGTTCACGTAATGCAGTAATAACCGGTACAACACCAAGTGTTTGTAGCCATTCATTGAATGCAACAATTTCTTCTTCAATCCACAGTTCAATAACTTCGGCCGCTTCTTTTCGAGCCTCTAGATTAGCATCCACCACATTTTGGAGATCATCGATATCATACAAGAATACATTATCTACAGATTCCAAAGCTGGATCTAAATCTCTTGGTACAGCAATATCAACGAGAAATAACGGACGACCTTTACGCTTTTTTTCTACACGTTGATACAGATCTTTAGTAATCATGTAGTCATTCGCTCCCGTAGAACTGATCACAATATCAGCTTGCACCAAAGTGTTCTCAAGCTCAGCAGTTGATTTTGCGACACCATTAAATTGGCTTGCCAATTGTTCTGCCTTCTCCACAGTACGATTCACAACGGTCACCTGCTCTGCCCCAGAACCATAGATGTTTTTGGCAGCTAATTCACCCATTTTGCCAGCACCAATAATGACAATATGCTTTTCTTGTAAATCAGTAAAAATCTTTTTGGCTAGTTCTACTGCTGCATAGCTCACTGATACAGCATTCTCATTGATTGATGTTTCCCGTTGGCTTTTTTTACCGATCGTTATTGCTTGCTTAAATAGCTCATTAAATATAGTACCAGTCAATTTTCGTTTTTGCGCATCTAAAAAGATTTGCTTTACTTGACCGAGAATTTGCGTTTCACCCATTACCATGGACTCTAATCCACAGCTTAAGCGGAATAGATGTTCCACTGCTGCTTCGTTTTCATACATAATCAGGTGTGGTGCGAATGCGTCCTTTTCGATATCAAACCAGTCGGCCAAAAACTGTTTGATAAAATATCTTCCTGTATGAAGCTGATCAACTACCGCATATATTTCCGTGCGATTACAAGTAGAAATAATGACATTCTCTAATATGCTTTTTCTGCTGTTTAATTCTGTCATTGCATCAGTAATCGTATCCTCACGGAATGCTAGCATTTCTCTCACTTCAACAGGAGCTGTTTTATAATTTATACTCGCTGCTAAAATATGCACTGTATCTACCCCCAAAAAAGCAAAAGCCTAACACATAAGTATTATCATTATAACATGTTTTCATGTCGAAATCGTGATGATTTTATGAACAGTTTATTAATCATCTATGATAGAATGAAAGTTGTTGTTATGTGATTTTGAATTCATTAGTACTTTATCATATTCAATATATTTTATCAAGAAAATGAATCTAAATTAATAATAATTATTATCTAGGAGTGTTTATTTTTGAAAAATAATGGTCTTGTAGCTTATTTATTGATTGGAATCGGAGTCTTTTTCTTACTTAGGGAATTACGACTTCCTATCTTTACAGATTTCTACTCATGGCCTACTTTATTAATTTTGGTAGGGGCAGCTTTTCTCATTCATGCTTTTTCAGCTAAAGATTTTAAAAATGTTTTCCCCGGTATTCTATTACTTGGACTAGGGATCCATTTTCATGCTCTCACCCATTATCCATTTTGGATTGATCATTGGGGAATGTATACCATGATTATCGGTATAGCCTTTTTAGCTCGTGCTTTTAAAACAAAAAAAGGATTTATTCCTGGTATCATATTATTAATTATTTCCGGTTTTGCCATCTTCGCTGATAATCAGCCAGGTTGGTTTAGCTGGATCCATCAACTTATGAGCTGGATTGAACGTTTTTGGCCAGTAGTTTTAATTGGATTAGGTTTGTATTTGCTGTTGAAAAAAAAATAATATGTGCTATGATGGCTATGCTTTCTGAATACAGAAGCCTTTGAAAATATAGAGAGAAAAGAAGGTGAAAGTATGAAGAACTATTTGGCTTATTTCGTTACATTAATCGGAGCGAGCTTTTGGGGTTTGACAGGCTTATTTGTGGATGGATTGTATAACGAAGGATTTACTGCATGGGAAATCGTCGCAATCCGTTTAACTGTTTCTACCATCATTTTAATGCCGCTTATCGCCATTCTTGCTCCAAGGAAGTTACGAATTCAATGGAAACATATCCCTCACTTTGTCGGACTAGGGGTATGTAGTATTGTTTTTTTCAATTGGTGTTACTTTACAGTGATGAAACAGACGTCACTATCCATAGCCGTTGTACTATTGTATACTGCTCCTGTTTTTGTTACCGTATTGTCTAAATATTTCTTTCAAGAAGCCATTACAAGCAGAAAAATCACCTCACTAGCATTGACGATTTTTGGTTGTTCACTGGCTATTCAACTAATACCAATTGGAAATATGCAAATTCCATTCATTAGTATCGTATTGGGTTTATTGTCTGCCTTTTTCTGTGGTTTATACAGTATTATTGGTAAACAAGTTAGCTGGCACTATAATTTTCTTACAACAACCATTTATGCGTTATGTATGGGAAGTATTTTTATTTTGCCAACTAGTAAGTTATGGGAGAAGACAGAGGCTTTTCAATCAGCTGAAGTCTGGCTAAATATCGGTGGAATCGTTATTATATCCACGATTGGTGCCTATACACTTTATACGTTTGGTCTTACTCGCATCGAATCAAGTAAAGCTGCCATTCTAGGAGCAATGGAGCCGATCATTGCCGTTTTGATTGGTGTAATTATTTTTAATGACAACTTACAATTTTTACAAGTCATCGGAATAATATTAGTAATCAGTGCAGCATTCCTAACTGTTTACCACAAGCAAAGAAAAGTTACTAAAACCGAGCAATAACGCTCGGTTTTTTGTTTAAGTACTGATAGAGACTTTCTAATGTCTTATATTTTTTGACTTTTATCAACCTTTTGATAGACACTTTTTTCAATTTCTTATGTTTTTTGTCTTTCATCAGCCTTATGATGGACACTTTTTTCAATTTCTCGTGTTTCTTGTCCTTCATCAGCTTTATGATGGACACTTAACCCGATTTCTTATGTTTTTTGTCTTTCAACAACTTTATGATAAATACTTCTTCGATTATTGATCTACTTGAGATAATTAGATAAATAACTCCACACGTGCTCTTTTCCTTCACTAGTTTCAGCGGAAAAAGGAATGACACTATCCTCAGGGTCAAGTTCAAGTGTATCAATCACTCTTTTTAAGTGGGTTGCTTTTTTGTTTTTAGGGATTTTATCCAGTTTCGTTGCGATCACTAATACAGGTATCTCATAATACTTAAGAAAATCATACATCATCACATCATCTTCTGTTGGTTTATGACGGATATCTACAATCAACACAGTCAGCCTCAATGTATCACGGAGCGAGAAGTATTCTTCCATCATCTTACCCCATTTTTCTCGCTCTTTTTTTGATACTTTGGCATAGCCATAACCAGGGACATCCACGAAGTAAAAGGCATCATTAATATTATAAAAATTTAATGTTTGAGTTTTTCCAGGCTTTGAAGATGTTCGAGCTAAATTTTTCCGATTGATCAATTTATTGATAAAAGACGATTTCCCTACGTTTGAACGTCCGGCTAAGGCAATTTCCGGCCAACGATCCTTTGGATATTGCTTTTCAGACACCGCACTAATGACGATTTCTGCTTTATTGACTTTCATCGTTCTCCCCCAATAATGCATATTCTAATACTGTATCTAAATGGTCAACCGGAACAAACGTTAAACCTTCCCGAACACTTTCAGGTATATCTTCCAAATCTTTCTTGTTATCTGCTGGAATTATAATGGTTGTAATACCTGCTCTGTGTGCACTTAATGATTTTTCTTTTAGCCCACCAATTGGCAGTACTCGACCTCTTAAAGTAATCTCTCCTGTCATCCCTACTTCTTTTCGAACCGCTCTTCCCGTTAAAGCGGAGATCAGTGCCGTTGCCATCGTAATACCAGCTGATGGTCCATCTTTTGGTGTAGCACCCTCTGGAACGTGAATATGAATATCATATTTCTCATGGAAATCCGGATCTATCTTTAATTGATCTGCTCTTGAACGAATATAACTGAAAGCAGCCTGTGCTGATTCCTTCATAACATCGCCCAACTTACCAGTTAACGTTAGTTTTCCTTTCCCTTTTGAGATACTAACTTCAATCGATAAAATGTCACCACCCGCAGCGGTATAGGCTAATCCTGTGGCAGCACCAATTTGATTTTCTTCCTCCATCATACCATAGCGGAATTTCGGCTTACCTAAAATCGTTTCTAATTGATTTTCCGTAACGATGACGCGTTGTTTTTCACCAGAAACAATGATCTTAGCTGCCTTTCTGCAAATAGAAGCTAGTTGACGTTCCAAGCCACGTACACCCGCTTCTCTCGTATACACACGTATAAGCTTTAATAAGGCTTCATCACGCATCTGCATATGCCCTTTTTTTAGACCATTTTCTTTTAATTGTTTCGGCAATAAATGTTGTTTAGCAATGTGTAATTTTTCTAATTCGGTATAACCTGCGATCGAAATAACTTCCATACGGTCAAGTAAAGGTCGTGGTACAGTTGCCAAGTTATTAGCTGTAGCAATGAACATAACCTTAGAAAGGTCATACGTTTCTTCCAAGTAATGGTCACTGAAGGTATTATTTTGCTCCGGGTCTAATACTTCCAACATTGCAGCCGAAGGATCTCCACGAAAATCATTAGACATCTTGTCAATTTCATCTAACAAAAAGACTGGATTAATGGTTTCAGCTTTTTTCATACCTTGGATAATGCGGCCTGGCATTGCACCAACATAGGTACGGCGGTGACCTCGGATTTCCGCTTCATCACGGACACCCCCTAGTGATATCCGGACAAAATGGCGATCAATCGATCTTGCCACAGATCTGGCTAGAGATGTCTTACCAACACCTGGTGGTCCAACTAAACAAAGAATTGGGCCTTTCAATGAATTGGTTAGCTGTTGAACTGCTAAATACTCCAGAACGCGTTCTTTAACCTTTTCTAATCCATAATGATCTTCATCTAGAATTTTTTCAGCATGGTTTATATCCAGATTATCCTCTGTTTCCTCTGTCCAAGGTAATGACAGTACCCAATCAATATAATTACGTATCACAGAACTTTCAGCTGAGCTTTGTGGCACTCTTTCATATCGGTTTAATTCTTTTTCTATCAGTTCCACAATCCGTTCAGGCAAGTCTTTTTCTTCTAGCTTTTTTCTTAATGCAGCTAATTCACCAGTCTTACCGTCTTTATCACCCAGTTCACTTTGGATGGCTTTCATCTGTTCACGTAAGTAATATTCTTTTTGGGTTTCTTCCATCGATTTTTTAACACGTTGTCCGATTTTTCGTTCTAATTCTAATACTTCTTTTTCGTTAGAGATGATTTCCAGTAACTTCCGGAGACGTTTCGTAACATCTAACGTTTCCAGTACTTCTTGCTTGTCTGACATCTTTAAGGTTATATGTGAAGCAACAAGATCAGCAAAACGGCTAGGATCCTCAATATCTGTCACACTTGCCAACGTTTCTTTACTGACTTTCTTAGAAATTTTAGTGTAATGCTCAAATTGCTCTAACAATGCACGCATTAACGCATCTTCTTCAGCTTTTTTCTGATGTATATCCTCTACTTCTTCAATTTCAACAAAAAATTGCTTCTCTTCATTAATAAATTGTTGAATTTCAGCACGGTACAACCCTTCTACTAAGACTCTCATCGTTCCGTTCGGTAATTTTAGCATTTGGTTAACTTTTGCAACCGTACCAATCGTATTAATATCATCTGTTTTCGGCTCATCTATGGCGCTTTCTTTTTGAGCAGCAAGAAATATGTGCTGATCATTCATCATTGCTTTCTCTAACGCTTGAATCGATTTTTCTCGCCCTACATCCAGATGAATCACCATACCTGGAAATACAATTAACCCCCGTAATGGCAATAATGGAATATGTATAAATTTTGATTCTGTCATATGGCACCTCCGTCAAAGCTACTAGTTCTTATGTATCCAAACAAAAAGTGATCACCATATCTTTTGGCGAAAGCCTTCGTTCGTTTTATACTATAGCCAATAAAAATGATATGCATAATACCTAGTACCATTGAATGTTTCTTCTGTTGTTATAAGTTTAAAGAAGTTTCGTTTTTTTGTAAATCTAAAAGTACTTTTTATTAGTTTTACCTATAGTGATAAAACAATACAAAATCCCTTGTTGAACAACAAGGGATTTTTTCTGCAATATTGTGCTGTCATATATCCAGTTTAGATCTGGCGCCCTATTTACGCACTTTCTTTTGGAGATTCAAGGTCGAGAACTGTTCCATCTTCATGGACTAATTTTGGACGACCATTTTCTTGTGTAACTGTTTCTTTCGTGATGATACACTTCTTAATATCTTCACGGGAAGGCAATTCAAACATAACATCTAACATAATGCCTTCGAGGATAGATCTTAAACCACGAGCACCTGTTTTTCTTTCAATTGCTTTTTGGGCAACAGCTTCTAGCGCACCCTCTTCAAATTCCAATTCAACGTCATCAATTTCGAATAGCTTATTAAACTGTTTTACTAAAGCATTTTTTGGTTTTGTTAAAATATCCACTAGTGCTTTTTCATCCAGTGGCTCTAAGCTTCCGATAACTGGCAGACGCCCAATGAATTCTGGAATTAAACCAAAGCGTAATAAATCCTCTGGAAGTACTTTTGAAAGTAGAGTAGCTTTATCTAATTCCTGGTTGTCAGCGTCAGCACCGAAACCAATAACTTTCTTACCAAGTCGACGCTTCACGATCTGTTCAATACCATCAAATGCTCCACCACAAATGAATAAAATATTAGTAGTGTCAATTTGAATAAATTCTTGATGTGGATGCTTTCTTCCACCTTGTGGAGGTACACTAGCTGTTGTGCCTTCAAGAATTTTTAATAATGCCTGTTGCACACCCTCACCAGAAACATCACGTGTAATGGATGGATTCTCTGATTTACGAGCAACTTTATCAATTTCATCAATGTAGATAATACCTTTTTCTGCTTTTTCAACGTCATAATCAGCTGCTTGAATAAGCTTTAATAAGATATTTTCAACGTCTTCCCCTACATAACCTGCTTCTGTTAATGATGTTGCATCTGCTATAGCAAACGGCACATTTAAAATACGCGCAAGTGTTTGTGCAAGCAATGTCTTACCACTACCCGTTGGACCAATCATTGCGATATTACTTTTCGCCAATTCTACGTCATCTTTCGATTTTGGTGAATTGATACGTTTATAATGATTGTATACGGCTACTGATAAGTTTTTCTTTGCTTTTTGCTGTCCGATAACGTAATCATCTAGAATTTCACAAATTTCTTGTGGTTTTGGAATATCCTTGTATTCCACTTCTTCTTCTGTACCTAATTCCTCTTCCACAATCTCTGTACAAAGTTCAATACATTCATCACATATATAAACACCTGGTCCAGCTACTAGCTTACGAACCTGGTCTTGGCTTTTTCCACAGAATGAACATTTCAATTGACCTTTTTCTTCATTAAATTTATACATGACATTCACCCCTTGTTCAAAAAATATCTCCTATGATTCACAAAACGACTAAACACTTTTCGTCTTTAGGCAATCATATCAAATTGTTGCAAAATAAAAAAGTAATACACTTTTTCACGTTTGTAAAGAGTATCAGTCTTTTAAGTCGATTACAAATAGTTTGCCTTTTATAGGAGAAGAGTTTTCTTTATGTATATGTTAGTCTTACCAAATGTATATCCTTCTATTTCATTCATCAATTATTTGTGTAAAAAAAAATGGGGCTGTATAGTTTGGCAGGATGAAGGTTAAATGTGTATAGAAAACAAGGTACGGGTTTACGCACCTTGTTTTCTTATACTGTTTATTTTGATTTGCTATTATCTACAAGGACATCAATTGCTTTTTTGAATTTCAAGTCTTCTTGAAGAGCTGCGGTGTTTCCACCAAGCGCTTGTTTGATTTGATCCACTTCCATATTGTACATAGAAGCCATAGACTCTAATTCTTTTTCAACATCTTCATCTGTTACTTCAACATTCTCAGTAGCAGCAATTGCTTCTAACGTCAAGTTTGTTTTCACACGTTTTCCAGCATCTTCTTTCATTTGCTCTTTTAACGCATCTTCATCTTGGCCAGAGAATTGGAAGTACATGTCTAATGTCATACCTTGCATTTGTAATCTTTGTTCAAATTCTTGAAGCATACGATCTAATTCAGATTGTACCATAGCTTCTGGAATTTCCACTTCTGCATTTTCAGACGCTTGTTGAACGAGAGATTCACGTTTGTTAGCATCAGCTTCGTTTTCTTTCTGTTCTTGAAGACGTTTCTTTGTTTTTTCTTTTAACTCATCAAGTGTTTCTACTTCCTCGTCCACGTCTTTAGCAAATTCATCATCCAATTCTGGAAGTTCTTTTGCTTTAATTTCATGGATTTTCACTTTAAAAGTAGCATCTTTTCCAGCTAAGTTCTCTGCATGGTATTCTTCAGGGAAAGTAATCTCTACGTCTATTTCTTCTCCCGCTTTCTTACCAACTAGTTGTTCCTCGAAGCCTGGAATGAAAGAGCCAGAACCAATTTCTAATGAATGGTTATCTGCTTGACCACCCTCAAATGCTTCTCCGTCAACAAAGCCTTCAAAATCGATTACAGCAGTATCACCATTTTCGATTTCGCCTTCTTCTTTCACAACAAGTTCAGCTTGTTGTTCTTGTTGCTTTTTGATTTCTTCTTCTACATCTTCATCTGTTACTTCTGTGCTTACTTCTTCTACTTCAAGTCCTTTGTAATCGCCAAGTTGTACTTCAGGCTTCACGGTAACTTTAGCAGTAAAAATAAGGTTTTTACCTTTTTCGATTTGTTCGATATCCACTTCTGGCTGATCTACTGGTTCGATTCCAGTTTCCTCTACTGCATTTGTGTATTCACCAGGAAGAATAATATCTACAGCATCTTGGTATAATGATTCTACACCAAAACGTTTTTCGAACATTCCCCTCGGCATTTTACCTTTACGGAAACCAGGTACTTGTACTTGTTTTACAACCTTCTTAAAGGCCTGGTCTAAAGCACTATCGAATTTGTCTGCATCTACCTCTACCGTTAAGACGCCGACATTACCTTCTTGCTTTTCCCATTTTGCTGTCATTCTAAATTCCCTCCAACATAAAAAAATCTGTATATTTGACGTTCATTCAATATACCATCCTATAATAGACCGAACGCAAATTGCAACCATCTTATTATAACATAATTGCATTTGCTTTCAATAATAATAACGTATGTAGTATTTTTTTTGCAATGAATTTTATCACCAGGCATTAAACGTCTAAAATTGTTCCATAAAGTGTCTCTGATATATCAATCATTTTCAAATAATGTTCCTTGATAACAGAAACCTGGCGATCGTCTTCTTCATCGAATAATTGGAAACTTCTGCTAACGTAATACAACAACGACTCCGCTAAAAGTTGATAGTTTTCCTTTTGTGGTAAAAAAGGGGTGTATACATAGGCAAAGCGTTCTAATATGAATTGAATCATTTGAAATTTGGTTGGGTCTTGTTGTTGTACATGATCTAACCAATGGGTAACACCTGTTATAAAGGAAACAGGTATAATATCGTCCAATTCTTTTATATGTATTTCATCTGTCAATTGAAACTTTTCTATATGTATCGGTTGATCTGGTTGTACTTTTTGATAATATTCTAATAATGCCGTCTTTACCACTGGATGAATTTCCGGATTTTTTAACATCCCTCTAAAAAAAGCTTTATCGTGATATACCTCCAACTGAAGTAAGCGCTTCACCATATACCATTGCTGACGGTCATTTTTCTGTTCAATTGCTTCCTCTAACTGGTTCTGAACTTCTATGTATGATTTTTTATCTTCCTGTTGCTGTAATTCTTTACTTAGCTGATACATATGTCGTAATTGATCTCTAATATGAGAAGGAATATTTGTTTGGGTTAAAGCCTCATCAATTAGAAACATCACTTCATTATACTTACTTAACTGAAATAACAATGTGGCATAAATATGTACGTAAGAAGCAAAATAATCGTCTTTCTTCGTGATTAGTTCTTCACATAAATCTTCCGCTTCATCATGCATGTTAAGTTCCATCATGCATATTAATTTACCAGTCATTACTTCATGTGACCGGACACCATTTTCCGTTAATTGATGGAAAAAGTCATAAGCTTCCTGAAAACGATTTTCCTGCATTGCTGTTTTCGCTTTACCTTCTAAATTATCCTTCCATTTAGGAAAAATAATAATGTTTTCCCTTTCTTCTTCCATTATCTCACCTGCCTTTTCCTTATGATAGTAGATACTATTATAAAGTTTATTCTAATATTACTCAAGCATCAGATATAGCAAAGGACTGGATGAATTTTAATTGTTCATGATGATCGTGGTGCAAAGCTTTTTAACAAACTTATTCTTCTTGAAAGTCTTTCATAATAATTGGAATTTCCTTTAAATCAGCAATAATAAAGTCTGCACTATCACATGTAACATCAGATGTATATTTCCAAATCGTATGCATACCAACTCGTTTGGCAGCATTTATATCATTTTCGGGGTGATCTCCAACAAAAAAACATTCATTAGGCTGGACTTGCAAATGTTGTAAAGCTTTTTCAAAAATTTTAGGGTTTGGCTTTTTTATCCCTTCTAACTCTGAGATTAAAATGATTGAAAAATATTTATCTATTTCTAAAGCATTAATACTATCCCTTTGAAATGTGCCTTTTCCATTTGTGATCATCCCGAGTTTTATGTTCATATTCTTTAATCTGTTTAACATTTGATGTAGATTAGAGAATGGTTTACAACTATAACAAAACCGACTTATATAATCATCTAACAACTCTTTCCATGTTAAATCCGTAATGGAGAATTCTTTAACTAACTGTTGGTACACTTTATCCTTCCAGACCATCCCTCTGTTATCCAGTTCGATAAAACGATTTATATACAGGTCTTTATCTACATGTTGTAAAGCTTTATAATATTTATTATATTGATTTTTAGCAAAAATATTTATTGACGAATCCCGGTCTAGCAAAGTGCCGTCTAAATCGAATAAAACAGCTTTGATTGATCATCACCAACCTTTTTCTTCTTATTATAACAAATATAACAAATAAAGTTTGAACCGAAACGAGGTGAATTTGGTGTTACTTCAACACCATTTTAAAAATGAAATTACACCAACTTACATACCTATTTATTTTGTTAACTGGATTGTCCATTGGCATTCATCAAGCTTTGGAACACACTTTCACGCAAATAACCATGATTATTTTTATAATTATTACTTGCCTATTAGTTGTGAAGGATCTGCGCAATCCCTCTAAGGATAAAAAATAATTCAATAGTCATGTATTCCTACACAGATACTTAGCAAGTTGATACTCCTTAAAAAGCTATTTATTCCATTCTTTTTATAAGATTTAGTATCTGTATGTTCCTCCATCATTCCCATGGTTTCTTTATTAATGAGAAATGATTCCCATACATGTTTTTATCCAATCTCCAAAAAATATTAGAGGCTATATAAAGCCAACATATCTTTTGGAGGTGTTTATGGTGAGAAATATCCAATGGCTATCTGTACTTGGTTCCATCGGAGTCGGTATTGCTGCATATAGTATGATGAATGGTCAAGGGCAAGGTCAACAAGTTCAAAGATTACTTTCTAATGTAACAAATATGGGTAATCAAGGTAAATAATAACTTATTTAGAGGACCTCACGTTTAGTTAGGTCCTCTAAATAAATGAGAAAAATAATCCAATAAATCTTTTACATAATATTGACTAACAAGCTATTACCAATCAGTTCTAGTTAGATTTCACCTCTAATTTGTTACTGTCGAAGAAAAAATTGTTAAGATCATTTCTTAATCGATTTATTTCGAATTTGGATGGCAGCTGTCCGTTACAACTTTTGAAAATAAAACATAGTATGCATTATCTGAGTTTAAAGGAGGTGTTTCTTACGATGAGTGGATATGGAGCTGGTTACGGTGGAGGTTTTGCATTAATTGTAGTATTGTTCATCCTCTTAATTATTATTGGTGCTTCCTTCGGTGGTGGTTACGGCTATTAATTCAATGATTTAGTGTATCGCATAATTTATAACCTCCTTTGCAGATACAGATGGGCGTCCGTCTGTATCTCATTACATAAGTTAGATTTTTTTATTTTTACCCTACTTATCATCAGCATACAAACTTGAACTGTCACCCTCAAAAAGATTGTAGTAGTAAAGAGGAGATGGCGATCTGAAATAGATTCGAACTCCTTCCACATAAATTCGAAAGCTACTGTTTATTCACAGGGGTTTTATTGATGTATTTATTAATAATAACATATTATATTGATATTATTATAGTAAGTTATGTCCTTTCCGTTGATGAATTAATAGCAAATGATAGAGGAGTTATGGATTCAGCAACAGAAAATACAATCGGTTATGACCCTGTTAAATAGCCCGAAGTCTGCAATTGATAAGATATGATGCTGAGAACTTTAATGCATTATTTTTTGAACAACAAAAACTGAAGAAGAATACAAATATGATACTACAGAATTAGACAGAAGCTGCATGTGCCTTGTCATACACCCCATGTTTAATCAAATGCAATCTTTTACGCCAATGAAGAGGATGCAAATCTCTGTTAATTCAGTTCTCCACCATAGTAGACAAACGAATGGCCATTATCTCTATCTAATATATGTATAGATCTCTATTACATTTCTTCCTCATAAACAGTATGTATTTTAAAACGATCTTTCTTTTTGCTATCCAGCATACCTTTCCTTCCTTTAATTCTTATATCCTATTAATTCGACATAATTAGTGAATACCCTCCCATTTATTTTACTTTTTGCATAAATTTATTGATATGCTCTAACTTACAAACTGCCAAATACCGGATATCATTAACTGTTGCTAACACATCTCGAAAATGTATATTTTCTATGTTATGTTAAAAATGAAATGTTAGGAGGAATAAAAATGAAAAGGATCTTAACATCTGTAATTGCACCATGTATCCTTTACTTTTCTTTTTTAGCATTCGATGCAATCACTGGTTCAACTCTTACTTATATAACAGGCTCCTCATTCTTAATTACGTTTTTCATAGTTTATTGGTATTCATTCCCTTTTTTCTTATTTATCGGAATACCTGCATCGATTATAATTGATAAAGTCAATAAAGGAGTGCGTTGGATCAATTATGCTATTGCCGGTGGTATTATTGGCTTAATCATGAAGATTATAAATATAATAGATGGTAATCCAATATTGTATGATTTAGGTAGTTTTATTGTCTATCCAGGCTCTAGCGTTATTTTTTATTTATTACTAAAGAGTTTGGAAATTATTTTTACAAAAGCGTTCGGCGAGCACATATCTTCAGCTATCCATTAGTCTTTGATTTTCATGGATCTAATTTAAGACAGTCTTGACTGGCGTTTTCGTTAATTACATAGAGAACAAAAAAACCTCACAATGATTATAGTTGTGAGGTTTGGCTAGCGTCCCAGGAGAGATTCGAACTCCCGACCCACAGCTTAGAAGGCTGTTGCTCTATCCTGCTGAGCTACTGGGACATGGAGCGGGTGAAGGGAATCGAACCCTCGACATCAGCTTGGAAGGCTGAGGTTTTACCACTCAACTACACCCGCATTATATATTTTATTATACTTATGTTTATTAACTACGCACTATCATGTTCCTGCATCTACCAGTTGTTTCAATAGAAGCAAATGCTTCGGAACAACTCGAAGATAATTCGGTGGATGTATCGCTCGTGGCTGAGGTTTTACCACTAAACTACACCCGCATTTCTATGTATTTTTATTATGTATCTCGTTAACGGACAAGTACCATTATATAAACTTACGCTAGGATTGTCAACATAAAATTATAAATTTATTATAACATACTCGTAACAAGCCAGCAGAATCAATATCTGCTGGCTTGTTACTTATGTTAACGAAGTTTGATAGGCAAGACTGGAAATCTCCTGCTGATCCTTTGTGTAGAAACGGATATCAATATTTTCTAATTGTTCATCTGCTGTCAGGATTGCATATGATCCAGGGTGTGCACTTCGCGGTTGGCGAATACTTCCTGGATTAATGAATAATTGATCCTTTACTTTTTCAGCGCCAGCAACATGTGAGTGACCAAAACAAATGACATTGGCACCTAACTCTTCTGCTCGATAGGATGCTGGCATTAACGTTGATTTAATTTGAAATAAGTGACCGTGTGTTACAAAAAAATGTAATTTTCCTACTTGAAAATCAATTTCTTCTGGCAAACGGAAATCCATATCCATGTTTCCTTGAACTACTTGGAAATCTGCAAGTTCTTCACTATCTGCTTCTAACTCTGAGTCGCCACAGTGGATCATCGCATCGACTTCATCTTGGTGTCGAGCTTTTATCTCAGAAACTTCACTAGTCCAACCGTGACTATCACTAAGTATTAAAATTTTTGGCATGTCTCCACCCCTCTTACAACTGCTTTACCCAGTTTTCCATTTTATCTAACGCTTTTTTGCGATGACTAATTTGATTTTTTTCTTCTGGAGTCATTTCTGCCATTGTTTTAGAGCTGCCAGTTGGGTAAAAGATCGGATCATATCCAAAACCGTTCTTACCAATTGCTTGGTAACCAATCGTTCCTTCACATTCTCCACGTTTAAAGACCGTTTGTTTTCCTGGTTGAGCGATAGCTAATACACATACAAAACGGCCTATACGTTCAGCTTGTGGTACATTTTCCATTTCAGTTAGTACTTTTTCCAAATTGGCTTTATCATCTTTCTCCTCACCAGCATATCTGGCTGAATATACGCCTGGTGCACCATGAAGTGCATCAATCTCTATTCCTGAGTCATCAGCAATAACCGGGATATTGAATTTTTCACAAATCGCTTCTGCTTTTATTGCCGCATTTTCTTCAAAGATTGTACCCGTTTCTTCAATATCATCAATTGGCTCTGCCAAATCTAATAAAGAAGATACTTTTATTTCTAACGGGTCAAATAAACGTTTAAAATCTTTCATTTTTCCTTCGTTTTTTGTTGCGATTATTAATTCTTTCATATGAAAAAGCTCCCCTAGGATTGTTCTATGTTATCTTGGTAAGGTTTGATTGCCTCTGCTTGGATTTTAAAAATCTCTTTTAAACCTTTTTCAGCAAGAGCTAACATTTTCGTTAATTGTGTACTTGTAAATGTTGCTTCTTCACCCGTACCTTGGAGTTCCACAAATTCACCTTTACCAGTCATCACCACATTCATATCGACATGTGCTTGGGCATCCTCAGAATATTCTAGATCTAAAATTTCAGTTCCATCTGGTAGTACCCCAACCGAGATAGCTGCAAGATAATCTGTAATTGGTAATGACTTTATTTTTTCTTCTTCTAGTAATTTACCTAGTGCATGTACAACCGCGACAAACGCTCCAGTTATCGATGCAGTTCGTGTACCACCATCTGCCTGAATCACGTCACAATCGACCCATACCGTACGTTCTCCGATAGCATCTAAGTCTACCACCGCACGTAGTGATCGTCCGATTAAACGCTGAATTTCCATGGTTCGTCCGGAGACTTTACCTTTTGATGACTCACGGATGTTTCTCGTTTCTGTTGCTCGTGGTAACATCGCATACTCAGCAGTAATCCAGCCTTTGCCTGACCCTCTCATAAAAGGCGGAACTCGATCCTCTACACTGGCATTACATATCACTTTTGTATCGCCGACAGTAATTAAAACAGATCCTTCTGCATGTTTAGTAAAATTAGTTTGAATATCAATTGATCTTAGTTGATCTATTTCTCTCCCAGTTTCACGCATTCTATTTCCTCCTTACATACTGTTCTATCTTAACATATTTTCTCAGTACATGGGTTTTTCATACATAAGAAATTTAGCTAAAAAGATAACACCCGCTCCAATCAAATGAAACGGGTGCCGAGTTTTTTATAAAGAATAATCTAACAAGTAAATTCAATGAATGGATTAGATACTTTCAGTTGGCGTAACCATATCTCTTGATACTGGTTCTGTATATGGTTGTCCACTTTCACTGATCACTTCTTCATGATCTTCAACAGAGACCTCAACAGCCTCGATATCTTCTTGTTCAGTTAATGTAAGGACGATCGACTGCATCACCTCATCAGCGATCACACTTTTTGCACTGTTGGCTAAGATATTTTCATTAAAGTTTAATGAAAGGACTCCATCTTCAAAAACAGGTTCTGACGCAAGTTGTGAGCCAGTATTAACAAAATGCTGTAATGGTAAATCAAATGAAGGGCCATCCATTAAAGCTTGTACAATAGATTGATATTGGTTCTCTTCATTCATCGGAACATGTTGTGTAATGGGAACAAAGTAGACCATTTCATCACCTTGCATTGGAAAGTAAAGCGTAGTCGCCTTACTTTCCATTAAATCAACACCATCCGTTTGTTGAATGTTAATTCCGTTAGCTCGTGAATACCCTTCCGTTAATGGTGTGCCATTAACCGGCATGGAATCTTGCGCTTCTCCTTCGATCCATAACTTCACACTATCTACATTTTCAAACTGTGTTAATGTATGTGTCATAGCTTCTAGAATTTTTTGTTCATTCTCTGCTTCATATGTTGTAAATTCTTCCGATACATTTATCACTAATGTTCCATCAGCTTCTAAGTTCAAATCGATAATCTCAGTACCTGCAGGTAAAACTGCCTGAAATCCACTAGGTAATAGCGATGTCACAGGCCCATCCTGTACGAGATATTCTAATACTTGTTTCGCCACTTCTTTAGATGCTGGAGCTGGCATTTGTACTTCTTGAGGCACAACTAAACCGTTTTGATCTAACAAATATAAAACTCTTTCAACTGATTCAGTAGTCGCCGCTGAATCTTCTCCTTCTGTCTCTCCTTCTTCCACTGGATCTTCTCCTTCAGCTTCACCTTCTTCCGGATTTGCCTCTGAATCATCTTCACCTTCCGGAATGTTTTCCAAGTCATCTGTTAATTCTGCATTTTCGGGTGGTGCATCTATTTGATCTAATGTCTGTTCTCCTTCAAAAACGCCACAACCCACTAACAAAAGCAAACATAATAATACAACCCCTGCATACTTTTTAGCTAAATCGATTTTCATAACCGATACCTCCTACGATGGTTTGTACTACTATGTATACGAGCTTATTTTTAAAATAGACCAACCAATATAATCTAAAAATCAATTATTATAAGAAAATCTGGACACCCCCGCATCCAGTCCTTACCTATACTACAGCTGCCACTTCTCTTTTTCGTTCAGGTAGTATAGAATCTTCGTTAAATAGAGGTTCAAATAAGCAAAAAAACAGATAGAATACCAAGTTATTGGCTTTTCTATCTGTTTTTTTCCACATATTGCGAACATTATTTAAACATTACTATTTAATATCACTTGTTGATAGCACCTTTTCCCAGACTTTTGACTGTATTTAATTCAATCTTATCGACTGCATTAATTTTCTGATTTAACCACCGTGATGCAATTTCATGAAAAACACCGACATCACCAGTAGTGTAGAAATAATGTTGTGGTGGCTGCTCACCTTGGTAAAGCTTATTTTGATATTCTAAAATGGTACTGACTTCCCGTGCGGTTTCTTCTCCTGACGATATCACAGTAACGGTTGATCCTATCTCCTTTTGAATCAACGCTTTAATCATTGGGTAATGCGTACACCCCAATATAAGTGTATCCATATTAGAAAATTGCTTCAATGGTTGTAACGTTTCTCGTACCACTTGATCCGCTTCTTCTCCCTGTACGATTCCTTTTTCCACTAAGGGAACAAATCGTGGGCAAGCTAAATCGTGGACTTCAATTTCTGTATTTATTTGCCTTAATGTATCGACATATGCTTTACTGCTAATCGTTCCCTCTGTCCCTATCACACCTATTTCATCCGTACGTGAATGGGTAATAGCAGCACGTGCACCTGGTTGAATCACTCCTACAACCGGAATCGACAGTTCTTCTCTTAACTGTTCCAACGTAAACGCCGTTGCTGTGTTACAAGCAATAACTAACATTTTAATATCTCTTTCTAATAAAAAGTGAACCATTTCCCAAGTGTACTGGATCACTTCTTCTTTCGGGCGAGGTCCATATGGACACCTTTTCGTATCACCCAAGTAAATAATCGATTCTTTCGGTAATTGACGAATTAATTCACTTGCTACTGTAAGTCCGCCAACCCCTGAGTCAATAACTCCAATTGGTTGTTTCACTATTATCGCCTCTTTACAATTTTACATTTTCTGTTTGGTATCTCATTTCTTGGTGAAGGAGATGTAATAGTCTTGATAACTGTTCCATATCCTCTTCTTTAACATTCGATAAAACCTCACCTAAATATTTCTGTCGTTTTTCAATTACTTCCTGGATAATTTTTCTTCCTTTTTCTAATAGGTGGATACGAACCACTCGCCGATCCTTGGTATCTTTCACTCGTTCCACAATATCATTCTTTTCCATGCGATCAACTAAATCTGTTGTGGTGCTAAAAGCGAGGTTAATTTTTTTGGATAATTCACCTAATGTTAAGTCTCCTTGCTCTAATAAAAATTGTAAGGCAATGAATTGCGGGGTTGTAATCGGATAATTATTTAATATTTCACGACCTTTTTGTTTGATGATCCCTGATAAAAATCTTAATTCTCTTTCAATATCTGCAATTTGCTCCGCTTCTTTACCCAAATCAAAACGCCCCTTCATACATAAAAATACATAAGTTTACTATAACATTTTTTCTCGATAAAATGTTATACAGAATCTTCTAGTGTTGAGAAGAAAAGCGCAGAGCGACCGGATCGAATCAACTGAGATAATGGAATCACTTAGAAAAGTGAACCGATGATGACTTATCGTAGGGCAATTCGTGAAGCCGCCTAGTTTTTAGCGCTCGAAGCTGGACGTGGCTAGACAGGCTGCCTACGTGTTATCCACATCCGAAAAATTTATAATTTCCTGGTGTA
>NZ_WJEB01000027.1:0-85343 GCF_010994085.1 Gracilibacillus saliphilus
AACGAGTTTTCTGGTGAACATTTATAAAACTAGCGAAGGCCGACCGTTTTCGACTCCTGGGGGATTAGCATGATCTGAAGATCCACTTTGAAAAGTGCCTTTCTTTTTGAAAGTTAGCTGAAGAGCATGCCCCCCGGAAAGCGAAACGGTCAGCCGAAGCGACAGTTTAGCACTCTATTCATTTCAAAATTAAGACAAAGTTAGAGCTTCCCTTAATCGGGTAATAGTTGTTATGTCTCAGACTCATCATTCCATCATTTTATTTTATTCAGCATCCATAAGCGGACACTTAACTCTAATAAAAAAGAATCATCAGCATCGATTAAGGATAAGTGCGTGAGTGACTCTATTTTTCGCAACCGATGCAATAACGATTGACGATGTAAATTTAATTCTCTAGCTGTTTGACTAACATTTCCTTTGTATTTGTTGTATGTCTTAAAGGTAAAAATCAGGTCTGTCTGTCTCTTTTTATCGTATTCTAACAATGGCTTCAATGTATCTTTTACAATCTCATGAATATTTTCTTCTTGAGATATTGCCATTAACAGCCGGTTAATTCTTGTATCACTATAAAATGTTCTATTACCAGGACCATCATGCAGCAGTCCGATTTCTAGAGCCGTTTTTGCCTTTTCATAGCTTTCATAAAAGGGGTACGTACTTTCTTTTTGAAGTGCAATTCCCCAAGAAATATCAATATCCGAAAGTAATTGGCTTAATCGACGTTCAATCGTATCTAAAAATTGGTTGGCTACATCATGGTAAGAAGAATCCTCCGCTTGCAAATATAAAATTACTTCCCCTTTTTCAAAGGTAGTCATAGTTTTTCGCTCAAATAATTGACCTGCATAGGTGATTTCCTTCTGAATATAATAATTAAAGCTTCTTAATGATGAATGATACGGATTCTCTAAAGTATCATGCTTATCTGACCCTAACTCTTTATGGCTAATTTCTCCGACAATACAAACATAAGGAAGGTTTAGATCATAGTTTAATAATTGTGCTTTTGTTAATAGTTGATGATCTACTTTCATTTTATTTTTAGCTAAATTTAACACAAAATTATCCTTTAATCGTATTTCGGTTAACTCAATGGCATTCTCTTTCACAAAGTATAGCGCACAAGCTGTTACAGCGTGCTCTAACACATTCATTACAGACCAAGTTAGCTCTTTATTATCACCCGGTTGAAATACAATGTACCCTTGGACTTTATGGTTGTTGAGAATTTGCAACTGAAAAAAACGTTCTTTATAAAACCTGTATTCTTTCATATGATAATAGAGTGGATGTTCTTGAAATTTTATATCAGATAGTGGTATTGGTTGTAAATGACTTTCTTGAACTTCGAGGCGATAGCTTTCTAAAATATCTTTATTAAAAAATTTGTATGCTCTCCATCTTTTTTCAGCATCTGTGATGGCAACAGGAATCCTAATATGCTTATATAAAGTATGTGCAATATCTTCTAATCCTTTATCTTTTAGGACACAATTAATTAATTCTTGTCTGGCATCTTCTACCTTTTGAAGTTCTTTTTGTTTTACTTCTGTAATTTTATCCATCACAGATTGCCAAATATCCGTAAAACGAACTTCCCAAGGAACATCAATAATGATTAAATCATTTTGATTAGCCTTTTTCAAAATTCGATCAGGGATACTATAAATATATCGTCCTGTGGCAAAACCTAAAACAGATGCTCTTGATTGAATGACATCTTGCACAAAAGATTCTAATAAGTTGGGATTATCTTCGCATCCTATACCGGTACTTAAAACAAACTCATTCTTTCTGACAAAGTTTTCAACAGGAAGCTCAATAACAGAAACCCATTCAATCTGCTTTTGCTCTAACACATGCTTACCTGCTTTTACTTCACAACCTTTCATCACCGGCAATTGCATAATATTATTTACTGTTAAGCTCATATCACTCACCTCTTTTTGCTACAAAAGTTCATCACACCTAAACATGGATGCTTAAAAAAGAAACATTTTCACCTTAAAGTTGAAGTTATCTAGCTTAGCCACCATGGATAATAGAAGATTTGTCTAGACGAGCTGTTAAACGAAGTCAGAGAATTAACCATTCGCGCGTTTATATAGCTCAGTCACTTCGATCCACCTGCTAATTTCCTGGCTGAGAGAACCTTGCGCTAAAGGTTGCGATCTCGTACTTTCTTTATGACTAATATAGCAGATCGGATCTAAGAACGTACAACGGGGAAACGTGACGAATCCAACACCAATTGGGTGAAATAGCAGCCAGTCACTACAAAGACCAGAATATTAATTTCTATCTACGTCATTGGATTAGCTATTTAGACGGAACTCGTGATAAAGGGTGGTTGTTATTATGAGATCTCAAAATAAAAGGGGTAAAGAAGCTGATATATAATTTTACGCTTACGCTACGTACAATATGCCTTTTCATTCGCTGCTCTGTAGGAATATGAAGCCACATTCACGTCTCTTATTTTTGGATAAAAAGACCAAAATGTTTAGGTATAGTCTATTAGGCAAAATTTCTTAAAATGAATAACCAGCTATTCTAACCTCTCTTTTGTTAAAAAAATTATGTTTGTTTTGGTAAAAAGCGGGAATAAATAAACAGAAAACTTTGATACTTTAATCAAATTTTGCTCATTTGTAAGAATAGATGACAATATTGGAGGATTTATAAAGTTATTCCAATTGAATGAAGCTCAAGTTAATAAAAGAAGATTTATAAAGTTTAATCAAGCTATAAGCGATTTGCGGAATATTGCAAATCCCTTTATTATATTGAATGTATCATTTGCGTAAATAAATGATTGCCAAATAAGAAAGGAGTAAATTGTTATTAATTACGTACAGAACCAAGCTCCAACACTAGACGTTGTATTCTCCAAACCAACAAAAAATGATGGAGCATCTATGTGGGAATTAGTATCAAAATCAACATTAGACACAAATTCTCCCTACAAATACCTTTTAATGAGTGAGTATTTTAGTGATACTTGTGTCGTAGCAAAAGAAAATAACCAAGTGGTTGGCTTTATTACCGCATTTATCCCTCCAAAAAAACCAGATGCTATATTTGTTTGGCAAATCGGTGTTGATGCATCACAACGAGGTAAGGGTATTGCATCGAGGATGTTGCATTACTTATTAACAAGTAAGGCATGTGAAACAGTCAGGTTTGTCGAAGCAACTATTACACCAGATAATAAGGCATCGCAATCTCTATTCCAGAAACTAGCTCGTGACTTTAATACAGAAATAACTTCAAGCGAGTTTTTTACCGAGGATGTTTTCCCTGGTGATGAACACGACGAAGAATTAAAGTTTATTGTTGGGCCAATTAACAAGTAATATTGTCGTAATATTTCGTATTTTCAGAATTAGAAAGTACGGAAATATTCGATATATAAAACCATTTAGGAGGAACTTAAAAGATGAGTAAAAATATTGATATTATCAATCATCATGAATCAGTAGTACGTAGTTATGTTCGTAACTTCCCAACCGTATTTACAAAGGCGAAGAAGCACAAAATGTGGGACGAGGATGGAAAAGAATATCTAGATTTCTTCTCTGGTGCAGGTGCACTTAACTATGGACACAATGATGATCATATGAAAGAAAAATTAATCGAATACATCACAAGTGATGGGATTACTCACTCTTTAGATATGGCTTCTACAGCAAAAGCTGATTTTCTACAGAAGTTTGATGACGTGATTTTGAAACCACGTGATCTTGATTATAAAGTAATGTTCCCTGGACCAACAGGAACAAACACAGTTGAAAGCGCCTTGAAATTAGCGCGTAAAGTAACAGGTCGTACCGATATTATTAGCTTTACTGGTGGTTTCCACGGTATGACAATTGGTTCCCTATCAGTAACTGGTAACTCTATGAAACGCCAAGGTGCAGGTATTCCACTACAAAACACTGTAACGATGGCTTATGATAACTATGTTGATCATGATACTGTCGTTTATTTAGAGAGATTCTTGGAAGATAACGGTAGTGGAGTTGCAATTCCAGCCGCAATGATCGTCGAAACGGTTCAAGGTGAAGGTGGTATTAATGCTGCACGCTTTGAATGGCTAAAACAAATTGAAGAAATCTGCCGTCGTTGGGGCATTTTACTTATCATTGATGATGTGCAAGCAGGTATCGGTCGTACCGGTTCATTCTTCAGTTTCGAAGCTGCCGGTATTAAACCAGATATTATTTGTTTATCTAAATCATTAAGTGGTTATGGTTTACCACTTGCTGTAACGTTGATCAAGCCTGAGTTGGATATTTGGAAACCAGGTGAACATAACGGTACTTTCCGTGGTAATAACCATGCATTCGTGACTGCGACAGCAGCACTTGACTATTGGAAAGATGATTCATTCGAGAAAGAAATCCACGAAAAATCTGAAATTATCTACAATTTCCTAGAAAAAATAGTTTCAGACTATCCTGAAATTAAAGGGGAAGTTCGTGGTCGTGGATTTATGGTAGGTATTGCTTCAGAAGTTGAAGGGCTTGCTGAGAAAGTAACAGCTCGTTGCTTTGAATTAGGTTTAATTATGGAAACAGCGGGACCAAATGATGAAGTATTCAAGCTGTTCCCACCATTAAATATTCCAAAAGATGAACTACAAAAAGGTCTAGATATTATTGAGCAAAGTGTAAAAGGTTTAGTTAAGGATCCCGTTACTAACTAAGTTACGGTTTTCAAATATAACAGACAATACAGGAGGCAATTTATTTTATGAAAGTAGTAAAACTAGAAGACATACTAGGAACTGAATATGATGTTGACGGAGGTAACTGGGTTAGCCGTCGTCTAATAATGAAAAAAGACGGAATGGGTTATTCTGTCAATGATACCATCATTAAAGCAGGTACAGAAACTCATATCTGGTACAAAAATCACCTTGAATCTGTATATTGTATTGAAGGTGAAGGCGAAGTAGTAACATTAAGTGATAATAAAGTATGGCCAATTAAAAAAGATACGCTATATGCACTTGATGAAAATGACGAACATTTACTTCGTGCCACAACAGATATGCGCATGGTTTGTGTGTTCAACCCACCTCTATCAGGTAAAGAAGTACATGACGAAAACGGCGTATATCCAGTAGACGAAGATTAATTAATCTGCTAGAAAAACTATCCCTCTTTTCTAACAGTTGTTAAGACATTCCTATAGTAAAATTTTTCTTATCCAAAAGCTCCCTTTTCCTTGGGGAGCTTTTACTTTTTTGTATATACTATAGATGAGGTGTTGAAAATGGGAAAAAAAGAAATAGAAGATTATTTACAAGAAGGAATTTATGGCGCAAAGGAAATTAACCCTGATGAAAAAAGAAAATATTTAGGGACTTACCGTGAGAGGGTTGTATTAGCCTTATCCAAGGCACAAGTTCGTGGCGAAAAAGGACTTTCTGAATTGGAGGAACAAATCCGTCAATTTCCTAGTACTACACTATTGATGAATAATAATATGAGCTTACGTTTCTTCAAACCTTACCGTGAACTGGCTGAGAAACTTGGTATTTCTCATACCTATGTAGCAAACCGGGAAGCTGACAGTGATTATGGCCTCATATTAGCAGCTAAGACTGCTGTAGATAAGGAAGATATTTTATTAACTGAGGCCGAACAAACGGAGAAAGAAATAGAGAAGAAATCTTGGTGGCAGCGGCTCCTTGGACTATAATGATTAAAAGTCGGTAACGCGCACTACTGATAGAATGATCCCTTTATTGGATGCAGAGGAAAGACACTTGCAAACTCGCACCTTTCCTCTGATACATATTTACTTATTAATATAAGTTGATTCTAATACTTTCACAAAACGTTTCATGCCTTCTTCTATTAGTGCTGGTTCCGAGTTCGTGAAATTTAGTCGTAGTGTATTTTGTTCTGGATCTGATACATAGAATGGAGCTCCAGGCACAAAGGCTACTCCTTCTTTTACTGCTTCCTCTAATAACGCTGTTGTGTTCATTTCGTTCGGCAGCTTCACCCAGAAAAACATACCACCTTTAGGAACAATATATTCAAGCCCTTCGATGTTGGCTTTCTCTAATAGCCGCTTCATCACTAACATTCGTTCATAATAAGTTTTTCTAATTGTTTGAATGTGCTCATCAATATCAAAGTCTTGTAATAAATGTACTAATGCATGCTGACCAATAGAATTGGTATGAAGATCTGTTGCCTGCTTAGCTTGGGCCATAATTCGAATAATTTGGTGTGGGCCAACAATCCAACCAATACGAACAGCAGGGACAACCGTTTTAGAAAAAGTACTCGTGTATAATACTAGTCCATTCTCATCTAATGAAGCGATCGATGGAGGTGTTTCACTTTCATCAAATTGTAATTCCCCATAAGGATCATCTTCAAAAATAACAACATGATATTTATTTGCCAGTTCCAATAGTCTTTCTCGTCTTTCTAGTGACCACACTTTTCCAGTAGGGTTGGAATAGGTTGGTACGACATAAATGCATTTTGGTTTATGTTGGTTAATTTTTTCTTCTAAATCAGCTAAAACCATACCGTCATCATCTGAATCAACTGCCACCACTTTTGTTTCATACGATTCAAATACTTGCAATGCAGCTAAATATGTTGGATTTTCTGTTAAGATGACATCCCCTTTATTGAACATTACTCGTGAAAACAGATCAATTGCCTGTTGACTACCTGAAGTAATCAAGATATTATCAGGAGATCGGTGTAGCCCTTTCTGCTTCATACGATCTGCTAATAGTTCCCTTAACTGTGGTACTCCTTCTGTTTCACCATATTGTAATGCTTTTTTATTTGTCGTAATTGCTTTATGAAAAGCCTCGTCAACAGCTTTTACCGGGAATAAATCTTCTTCCGGTAATCCTCCTGCAAACGAGATAATATTTCCTTGATTAATAACCTTTAAGATATCTCGCACTGCTGATGATTTCAAATATTTTACTCGGTCTGAAAAACCATATTTCATTCATGATCCCTTCTTTCTATCATATAAGGAGTTTTCATTTTAAATCAAAGTGTGTCTGTTATGCAATTTATTTCGTATACTTTGTACATTTTCATTTTATACTTTCCTAGCGTGTTAGAAAAGACAGCTACTCTCTACCAAAAGTAACTGTCCTTACTTTAACCTAATATAGCTCGGTCATTCTCCATTTGTGTTCCGCGGATCCGTTGGAATTCGTGTAGTAATTTTTCGATGGTAAGTTTTTGTTTCTCTTCACCGGATACTTCTAAAATAATTTGTCCCTTATCCATCATAATCAGACGGTTACCTAAATCTAACGCTTGCTGCATATTATGGGTAACCATTAAAGTGGTTAAGCCGAACTGTTCCACTACCTCACCAGTCAGATTAGTAATCAATTCAGCTCTTGATGGATCTAATGCTGCAGTATGCTCATCTAACAGCAATATATTCGGCTCTGTAAAAGTTGCCATTAATAACGAAAGTGCCTGGCGCTCTCCACCAGAAAGCATTCCGACTTTAGCGTTCAATCTACTTTCGAGCCCTAGATGAAGAGTTTCTAAATACTCTTTAAATAAAGCCTTTCGTTTTTTGCTTACTCCAATTTTCAAAGTACGTTTTTTGTTTCTCGCATAAGCCATCGCAAGGTTCTCTTCAATTGTCATCGTCGGTGCCGTTCCTGCCATCGGGTCCTGAAAAACTCGCCCTATAAACTGGGAGCGTTTATATTCAGGAAGCATGGTTACATTTTTATCATTAATTTTTACCGTCCCGATGTCTGGCTTTAATGACCCGGAAATCATGTTCATTAATGTTGATTTTCCTGCCCCATTACTCCCAATTACGGTAACAAAATCACCCTTTTTCATCTCAAGGTTAATATCTTGCAGGGCTTTCTTTTCATCCAATGTACCTTCATTAAAGGTAATCGCAATATTTTGCATGCTAAGCATTGTTAGCCCCCTCTCCACTGGCTAGCATTGCCCTTTTTCTTCGTTTTCGTTTTGCTTCTTTTTGGGTGGCGATAATTTTCGGTGTGACAAGTGCAACAATAACAATAAGTGCCGTAATTAATTTCGCATCACCCGTTTCTAAGAATTTAAACTTTAAAGCGAAGGTCAGCACTATTCGATATGCAATGGCCCCACCAATAACCGCTAGTGTTGTACGGGCGATTGTTTTTGTTCCAAATAATGCTTCACCTATAATAACAGATGCAAGACCGATGACGATCATACCAATCCCCATATTAACATCTGAAAAACCACCATATTGCGCAATAAAAGCACCAGATAACGCAACTAGTGCATTAGAAATACCTAAACCGACAATCGTTAGAATATCAGTGTTAGCAGAAAAACTTCTGATCATTTTTTCATTATCACCAGTTGCCCGTAAAGCGAGTCCAACTTCTGTTTTTAAGAAATAATCCGTTATAAATTTAATGATTAATGTAATAATAACCATAATAATGAGTATTGCCCAAGTGCCTGGTACACGATCCGCACCAGCCATGGTAAATATACTATTTAAAAAGTTGTCAATACCTAAAGATGCCCAAAAACCTTCAATCTGATTAAACATTGTAGGTTCATTTAGTAAAGCGACATTAGGTTTATCCATAATTCTAAGATTAATAGAATACAAGGCAATCATCATTAAGATACCGGATAATAAAGGGTTAATCTTCCCTTTCGTATTTAAAATTCCTGTTACGACTCCTGCCAAAAATCCAGCAATAGCAGCATAAAAAGTTGCTAATACGGGCGGTACACCATTAACAATCGAAATCGCTGCAACCGCTCCACCTGTTACAAAACTGCCATCCACTGTTAAATCCGGGAAATCTAAAATACGAAATGAAAGATAAACGCCCAATGCCATCAACGCATAAATCGTACCAGATTCTACTGCACTGAATAAGGAAATTAAGATGCCATCCATACTACTTCTTCCTTTCTATCCTTCTGCCAAACTTGATAGAAAACCTCGACACCTATCATTCATCAGCAATGTCGAGGTTTCCTTCAGATATTTATTCTTCTTCTGTCGTTTCTAAAAATTCTGCATCTTCATCCCAGTCTTCGTTCCATTCCACACCTTGTGCTTCTGCTGCTTCTTTGTTAATAAACAACTGCATGCTTGGTGGAACTTCCACAGGGATATCTACTGTTGTTTTGTCACCTGTTAACACTTCTACCGCCATTTCACCAGTGCGATAGCCAATTGTGTGGTAATCAATACCAAACGTTGCAAAACCACCACGCTGTACAGAATCGGGTTCACCTACAAACAATGGAATGCCTTGTTCTTCCGCCACTGATACCACTGTTTCTAGTGCAGAAACAACCGTATTGTCCGTAATAATGAAGAAAACATCTGCATCACCAACTAAGGAATTGGTTGCTTGCTGTACTTCAGAAGAATTACCAACAGTAGCTTCAGTTGTAGATAAGCTCGTTCCTTCTACCGCCTCATTTACAGCCTCAATTTGAGCAACTGAATTTGCTTCTCCAGCACTATAAACAAGCCCAATTGTAGCTCCTTCGAAATAATTATCAATAAATTCTACCGTTCTTGTAACAGAATCTGGATGTAAGTCTAGCACACCCGTTATATTTTCACCTGGTTGGTCTAAAGATTCTACAAGACCACTTTCTACAGCGTCTGTTACCGACGTGAATAAAATCGGAATATCACTTGTCGCTTGTAATGCACTTTGCGCACTTGGAGTAGAGTTGGCAAAAATTAAATCTACACCATCCGCTACAAAGTTATTTGCAATTGTTGTTGCATTATTTTGATCATTTTGTGCTGATTGAAAGTCGTATTCTACTTCTAAACCAGCATCTGCAATCGCATCTTGAAACCCTTCATATGCCGCATCTAATGAAGGATGCTCTACAATTTGAGTTGCACCAATTTGATATACTTCATCGTCAGAAGGTGCCTCTTCCTCTTCTCCTTCTGTTTCTTCTGTATTTTCCTCTGTCTCTTCAGCATCTGATCCAGATCCACCATTTGTGTTATCCGTTTCGTCACTCGTACCACATGCTGCAAGAACAAGTGCACTGAAGAAAGCAATAATTAATAATAAAAGCAAGTTTTTCTTCATGATCCCCTTTTCCCCCATTTTCTTTGAATTTAGAATTTTCAAACTTTTAAGATACATTATAGCACAGATTCGACAGCTTAGGTATAGCATATTACAATTAATCTATTACTGGCGTTGTGCTTGTGTGCATCATCGAGTCGATAGATTAGCTAATTTTTTTTAAAAAACATCGTTACTAGTAAAGGTCCAATTAAACCTTCTAATTTATAAAATATAGTAGACATGAATCGATATATAAAGACGCAATGTCTCACTAGTGATAGATAATTAAACACAACTTCTTTATCCTTCATTGCACTTATGATGGACACTTTCCTTGTATCTCCCTCTTTTTTGTCCTTCATCGCGCTTATGATGGACACTTTCCTTGTAGCTCCCTCTATTTTGTCCTTCATCGCGCTTATGATGGACACTTTCCTTGTAGCTCCCTCTATTTTGTCCTTCATCGCGCTTATGATGGACACTTTCCTTGTATCTCCTTCTTTTTTGTCCTTCATTAAGCTTATGATGGACACTTTTCCAACTCAGGTGCTTTTTTGTCCTTCAGATGCAAAAAAACACGCGTCTCATCAATGATGAAACGCGTGTTTTGACCACTATCTTCCTTATTGATCTGTTCGATTGATGAAGTCTGTTACGGCACCTTGTGATGAGCAGGAAACGTTGTGCGCGTACTTTCCTAACACACCTCGTTTGTATAGCTCTGGTGCTTTCCAGTTTGCACGACGTTTTGCTAATTCTTCGTCCGAAACATCCATCGAAATTTCTTTTTGTTCTGAATCAATGGTAACCATATCTCCTTCTTCTAAGAAAGCAATTGGTCCACCTGATTGTGCTTCTGGCGAAATATGACCTACTACAAGACCATGTGTACCACCAGAGAATCGACCGTCTGTTAATAACGCTACTTTTTGGCCTAAACCTTTACCAACTAAGATTGCAGAAATAGAAAGCATTTCCGGCATACCTGGTCCACCTTTTGGCCCTACATAACGAATAACTAGAACATCCCCTTCTTTGATCTCGTTATTCATTACTGCGTTTGTTGCTTCTTCTTCATTATTAAATACACGAGCAGGACCTGTGTGACGTTTTACTTTTACACCTGATACCTTTGCAACCGCACCGCTCGGTGAAAGATTACCTTTTAATACGATTAATGGTCCATCTGCACGATATGGATCACTTAATGGATGAATAATATCTTGGTCATCAGATAGAATTGGTGCATCCGCATAATTTTCTGCAATTGTCTTACCAGTAACAGTTAAACAGTCGCCATGTAAGTATCCATTATCTAATAATAGACGCATTACAGCTGGAACTCCGCCAATTTTATGTAAGTCTTCCATTACATATTTACCACTTGGCTTCAAATCTGCTAAGTGTGGTACTTTTTCTTGGATACGATTAAAGTCATCAATTTTTAGATCTACTTCTGCTGCATTAGCAATCGCTAATAAGTGAAGGATAGCGTTAGTAGATCCACCTAATGCCATAACAGCAGTGATCGCATTTTCGAATGCTTTCTTCGTTAAAATATCTTTCGGATAAATACCTTTCTCTAACAAGTGGTAAACTGCTTCCCCTGCTTTACGACAATCTTCAAATTTCTCAGGAGATTCCGCCGGGTTAGAAGAACTTCCAGGTAAACTCATACCTAGTGCTTCTACAGCCGTCGCCATAGTATTTGCTGTATACATACCACCGCAAGAACCTGCACCTGGGCATGCATGACATTCAATTCCTCGCAATTCTTCATCATCAATATCACCGTTATTGTGTTTACCTACCCCTTCAAAAACAGACACAATATCTAACTTTTCCCCTTTACGGTATCCTGGCGCAATCGTTCCACCATAAACAAAAACAGCTGGAACATCAGAACGAGCAATTGAAATTAAACAACCAGGGATGTTCTTATCACAACCACCAATTGCTACATAACCATCCAAGTTCTCTGCTCCTACTACTGTTTCAATCGAGTCTGCAATTACATCACGACTTGGAAGGGAATAACGCATTCCCGACGTCCCCATCGAAATACCATCAGATACTGTGATTGTATTAAAAATTAACGGAACACCACCAACTTCACGAGCGCCTTCCTTAGCTTGGATCGCTAAGTCATCTAAGTGGATATTACATGGTGTTACCTCACTCCATGTACTTGCAACACCAATCATAGGCTTTTTAAAATCTTCATCTGTTACCCCAACAGCACGTAACATCGCACGGTTTGGAGCACGTTTTGCATCATCAAACACATTACTTTTGATACGTAAGTCCTTCCCCATTCCAACATGCCTCCCCACTATATTTTCTAGAAATACTAGAATTCTTTCAATTTATAATTTTCTGTAAAATTTAGTTTGAGAAATGGTGTCTCTACATCTCAATAATGATATAGTATCATATATTTATGAAATACGGAATAATTCGAACTTTAAAATAGAGGAGAAAAAAATGAAAATTCGCACAATTTTAGTCCTATTGTTTATTATTGGCATTGGTTACTTCATTTTTCTGTTTCAGAAATACAGCAATCGACCAATGCCGACAGAACTACATCCAATTGTGGAAGAAAAGAAAGAAGAACTGGTAAAGCAAGCAGAAGAAATCGGGATTACCGTAATCATTACGGACGGTTTTCGCTCTGTCGAAGAACAGGATGCAATCTATCAGCAAGGAAGAGAAACTGATGGAAACATTGTTACCTATGCTAAAGGGGGAGAATCCTATCATAATTATGGACTTGCGATCGATTTTGCCCTGCTAACAAATGACGATAATGTTGTCTGGGATTTAGAATATGACGGCAACCAAAATGGGGAAAGCGATTGGAACGAGGTGGTCGAGATCGCTAAAGAATTAGGTTTTTCCTGGGGTGGTGATTTTACCCGTTTTAAAGATTATCCACACTTGCAAATGGACTTTGGTCTAAGCATCAGGGAATTAAAATGGGGGAAACGACCTGAAGATGTGATCGATTAGCCCCCTTCTATCAACGGTAAATTACCGTACTATACAGTTGTTCAGTAGCACGTGGATCGATAAATAAATGTGCTTTATTAACAGCCGTAATTGCTTCCGAATAGCCCGATGCAATCAAATTTGTTTTCCCTTCATATTGGACAATATCACCAGCTGCAAAAATGCCGGGTATATTAGTTGCCATGTCACCTTTAACCAAAATACGCCCTTTATATGTCGCAACTCCCCAGTTATCAAGGGGAGTTGCCTGTAACTCAAGACCGTGATAAGAAAGTAACGCGTCTGTTTCAACGGTAATAGTTTCATTGATCTCCACGGATTGCAGTTGATTTTCCTTCACATCAAAATTCGTTATGTGGGATTCCATATGAATTGGAATGGAACTATTTCGTAATTGCTCTAAATCTTCTTCTTTTACTTGATGGAATTTGGAATCTGGATTCACTACCGTGACAGATTTCGCATGATCCTTAAGATACAATGCCCAGCCTACTCCTACCTTATTATTAGCAGTAATAACGACATTTTTATGATGGTACTTTTCCCGGTTCATCAAGTTAGTAGCCACATGTTTGCGAAATTTTGGAAAAGGTAACGCATCCCAATTATCTGGCATTTTCGTTTGAAATGTTCCAGAGCCTGTTGCAAGCAAAATCACTTTCGTAATATGTCTCTCCCCGTCACTCGTATTTAAAATAAAATGATCCGATTTTTGCTCGATAGACTCGACCCATCTATTGGTTAACATCTCAGGTTGATGCCGGTTAGCTTGAGCTATCATTTGCTTCACTAAGTCTTCGCCTGATATATCAGGGTATCCACCGACATCATAGATTAATTTTTCCGGAAAAAATTGCATCACCTTGCCGCCAAATTGAGATTGAGATTCTAACAATTTAACTTTCATATTACGCATGGTTGCATAATACGTAGCAAAAAGACCAGTTGTGCCACCACCAATAATGGTGATATCAAACAATTCATCATCCCCCATCGCTATACACCTCTATCTTTTATATAATCGGTCAGTAGATTGTAATGCCTTTAAGTTTACAGCACCTACACCAAACATGACCATTTGCAATTCTAACTCGCGAACTTGCATCCATTCTATCACATTCTCAGCAGAATCAACCGCTTCTTTTAAAATCGACCTGGCGAAACCTACATAATCGGCACCTAATGCAATCGCTTTAGCTGCATGGAGACCGTTGCGAATACCACCACTGGCAATGATGTTTTTTTCCGGCATTATACCGGAAACCTCTTCTAAACAAACTGCAGTGGAATTTCCCCAGCTTGCAAAAGCTTCTGCTGCCTGTTTCTTAAATTTTTCTTTAGAACGCAATTTCTCTACTTGACTCCAAGATGTACCACCTGCTCCAGCGACATCAATAAAGGAAACACCAATATCGATTAATCGTTTTGCTGTTTTTCCGTCAATCCCAAATCCTACTTCTTTCACCCCTACCGGAACAGCTAGCGACTGAATCAAGTTCTCGATTTTAGGCAGCAAATTACTGAAATTCGTATCCCCTCCGGATTGAATCACCTCTTGAATCGTATTTAAATGAAGGACCAACGCATTGGCATCTGTCCACTCTACAATCTGTTTAACCTGATCAACTGTCACACCATAATTCAGCTGTACTGCCCCGAGATTTGCTATAATCGGTGTATTCGGTGCATATTCTCTAACTTGAAAAGATTGACGGAACTTTTCGCTTTCTAACATCACCCTTGTTGAGCCTAAAGCAAAGACCCAACCTTGTTGTTCTGCCGCGATCGCCAGATTTCGATTGATCTTCTCAGCCATTTCTGCTCCACCAGTCATCGAACTAATCAAAAAAGGTGTCCGTAGGTGTTGATCAAAAAATGTCGATGAGATATCAATCGCTTCAAAATCGATTTCAGGTAATGCGTTGTGCTGAAAACGATATAGATCGAAGCCATTTGTTATTCCTTCTCCTAATGCCTCTTCTTTCAAACTTAACGCTATATGCTCACTTTTCCGTTTGTGGATTTTATCAGACATATACTGACTCCTTTTATACAATAATTATTAATACTAGTATACATAAATCTATTTAAAATCTCTCGTTGACACTCTTTCAGCATTAGTATGATATGATTAATGGTAAAACTATACATATCGCAACTGAAATGGAGGCCTTAACATGAAACAGAAACTAATAGAAAGATTAAGTAAATATGTACAAATCGATACACAGTCAGATGAAAGTAACCCGGACTGTCCCTCAACAGATGGCCAATGGGAACTAGCACATTTGCTAGTAGAAGAATTAAAAGATATTGGCATGCATGATGTAACAGTTGATAAACATGGCTATGTGATGGCGACTCTTCCGAGTAACGTTGATAAAGATGTACCAGTAATTGGCTTTCTTGCCCATATTGATACAGCAACAGACTTTACCGGTAAAGGAGTAAAACCTCAAGTAGTCGAACAGTACAATGGCAAAGATATTCTATTAAACAAAGAGAAAAACATTGTCCTGTCACCAGATGAGTATCCTTCATTGGCAAACTATAATGGACACACCTTAATAACAACAGATGGTACTACATTGCTTGGCGCTGACAACAAAGCAGGTATTTCTGAAATCATGACCGCATTAGAATATCTTATGGCAAACCCTGATCTTCCACATGGTACAATCAGAGTCGCTTTTACGCCAGACGAGGAAATTGGGCGTGGTCCTCATAAATTTGATGTAGATCGATTTGGTGCTCAGTTTGCTTATACGATTGATGGTGGACCATTAGGTGAACTACAATACGAAAGTTTTAATGCTGCCGCTGCAAAAATTACTGTGCAAGGTAACAATGTTCATCCGGGAACAGCAAAAGGGAAGATGGTTCACGCAACTAAAATAGCAATGGAAATTCAAGCACAATTACCAGCAGAACAAGCTCCAGAGTATACAGAAGAATATGAAGGCTTTTTTCATCTACTTTCATTCAAGGGGGATGTAGAAGAAGCTAAGTTATATTATATTATCCGTGACCATGACCGAAATAAATTTAATAAGAAAAAACAGTTGATTACTTCCATAGTCAAGGAGTTACAAAATCAGTATGGTGAAGAATGTATCCAGCTAGAAATGAAGGATCAATACTATAATATGGCAGAAAGAATCGAACCTGTTAAATATATTGTAGATATAGCAGCAGAAGCTATGAAAGATGTCGAAGTTGAGCCTTTAATCCAACCAATTCGTGGTGGAACAGATGGTTCACAACTTTCCTTTATAGGATTACCAACCCCTAATATATTTACTGGTGGTGAGAACTTCCATGGAAAATTCGAATATATTTCCGTCGATAATATGGTTAAAGCTACCGAAACGATTATAAAAATTGCTGAACGATTCACGAAACAATGCTAATGAGAGCATTGTTTTTTTATTGTAAATTTAATTTTTATACGTTGACACTAGACTCGATATTTAATACAATAGCTTTCGTGACCAAAAAGTCATTATGGTGACCATTTAGTCAGAAGGTGATCAATTGGATACTAAACAGCACATCATGAATACAGCTTTAATACTGTTTTCAGATCATGGGTTTAATGAAACATCTGTCCAGCAAATAGCCCAAAAGGCAGGTATTTCTAAAGGCGGTTTCTATAATTATTTTTCTTCTAAACGGGATTTAATGCTGGAAATGATTGATGAACATCACAACAAAATTATTAACAGTACCCATCAAATAGATGAAACAAATCGCAATTTAGCTGCGTATATACAACACGAGATGACAGCATGGATGGAACACCAGCCTTTTATTCATGTGATGTTGAATGAGTTTCAACCAAAAAAGGACCCACAAATTAATAAAAAAATGGATGAACTACATGTTTCGCTAACACAGAAACATAAGGAGATATTCTATCTGTGTTATGGGGAAAAAATAAAACCATTTCTTACCGATATGGTTGTCATTTTAGAAGGTATGCTGAAAGAGTATTTGTTATATATGTTTATCAAACAAACCCAATTTGACGTCCAACAATTAAGTAATTGGATATGTCATCACATCGACAGCATTGTTAATAATCTTAATGACATGGATCCTTTTTTAAACGAAACTCAAAACGAAACATTGGAAAGTGTGTTAAAAGATTTAAAAGCAGCTATTAAGCAAAAAAAGCTTCCTAATCAAGACAAACTCTTAAAAGTAGTGAAAAAGATAGAACAGGAAATTGATAACCATTCACCATATTCTATCACCGCAGAAGTATCACTACACTTTTTAAAAGGCGAAGAAACGATTCATACAGACGTATTAAGACTAGAGCGTTTGTGCAAACAAGGGGGTAATTAAATGAATCAACAAGTAAATCCAACAGAAGTAAAAAGGATACCCATCGTCGCTGTAATGCTCGTAGGTGCTTTCGTAGGGTTATTAAATGAAACGCTGCTAGCAACTGCATTGCCAAGCATTATGGAGGATTTTGGCATCGCAGAAAACCAAGTACAATGGTTAACTACTGCCTTCTTATTAACTAATGGTGTCATGATACCAATATCTGCTTTCTTAATTGAACGCTTTACAACAAGACAACTATTTATCACAGCTTTAAGTATTTTTGGGTTAGGTACATTTATTGCATCGATTTCCCATGCATTTGAATTACTGTTGGTAGCGAGAGTTATTCAAGCTGCCGGATCCGGTATCATGCTACCGCTAATGATGACGGTTATGTTAAAAATATTCCCACCAGAGAAACGTGGAGCTGCAATGGGGATGGCTGGGATTGTTATTTCCTTTGCACCTGCAATCGGACCAACACTTTCTGGTTGGTTACTAGAATTTTTCTCCTGGAGAGGGTTATTTTATGTAGTACTACCAATCGTGATTATTGCCATTACCATCGCTACGATCTTTGTTAAAAATGTAACAGAACAAACTTATCCAAAGATTGATATTCTTTCTATTCTGTTATCATCATTTGGATTCGGGGGTCTGTTATATGGATTTAGCAGTCTCAGTGGCGGACATGGCGGAGGAGAAGCCAGTGCTCAAATTGATGGTCAAGCAATAGCAATTATTATAGCTGGTGCAATAATCATTACCTTATTTATTATCCGTCAAATGAAATTAAAACATCCAATGCTCGAATTTCGTGTATTTAAATACCCGATTTTTTCCTTGTCCTTAATCATTACAATGATTGTACTGATGGCACTAATCGGAGCAGAAACCATGTTGCCTTTATACATGCAAAACACAAGAGATTTTACCGCTTTAGAATCTGGACTAATGCTATTCCCAGGTGCGATTGTAATGGGGATTATGTCTCCTATAACCGGTATGTTATTTGATAAGTTTGGCGCGAAATGGTTAGCAGCAATTGGCATGACCATTGTAACAATTACGACTTTCTTATTTACGAGTCTAGAAATGGATACAGCATATAGCTTTCTTGTTACGATCTATGCCATTCGTATGTTTGGCCTTTCATTAGTGATGATGCCTGTCATGACAGCAGGATTAAACCAGCTACCACCAGAATGGCACCCACACGGGACAGCAATGGCAAACACGATGCAGCAAGTTTCTGCTTCCATTGGAACGGCGATATTGATTACCGTCATGACCTCTGCTGCAACCAACTATCAGCCAGACCAAGCAGCATTAGAAGGTTTATCAGAAGCAGAAGCAATGAACCAAGTCGCTAGTAATGCAGCAATCAGTGGTTACAATACCGCTTTCTGGATCGCAACGATCTTATCGATTATCGGTCTCTGTTTATCACTATTCTTAAAAACAAAAACACAAACAGATCAAGCAAATAAGAAAGCAGCTTAAAGATTTAGGGGGGGATGACATTGGTTCATCCTCCTATTTTTTACAAATCCCTTCTAAATTATCCCCCATCAATTGGAAATCATGTTAAAATAGGCTATGTATGATTACTTATACATAGGGAGGAATAGCTGGAAATGAAAGACAACATAACAAAACCATTAGGATTTGGCGAAATTTTAGATCAAACATTTCGTATTATCAAATCCAATTTTAAATCTTTATTTACTATTACCTTTTTAGTAATGGTACCGTTGTTTGCGCTACAAGCTTTTATTTTAACGTTAAGCGGACGCGATTTTATTATTGGCGGTGACCCAGGACAAGGTCTGGTTGATCAACTGCTTACAGGTGCTGACTCTGTCGTCAACACCACCATACAAGAGGACATAATATCCATGTTCGTAGATCTGCTAATGGTTTTTGCCATCCCGGTTCTTGCAGGTGCCGTTACTTGGGCAGTCAAAAACGCAAGAGAAGGGAAAGACATATTTGCGAAAGAAATGATCAATAAAACGTTGCCAAGATATGGGCCACTTCTGGGAAGCACCATGCTTTTTGGTCTTATCACATTTGGAATACTCTTACCTTGTTTTTTTGTAATTGGTTTTATAAGTGTTCTTCTCGCAATCATACACCCTATTTTGACTTTTGGCTTTTTGATGCTTTCTTCTTTAGGTATCTTTATAGGTGTAGGTTTACTCTTAACAAAATGGAGCTTATACTTACCCGCTGTACTCTTTGACAATGTCGCACCAGGATTATCGAAGAGTTGGCGCCTAACAAAGAAACAAACATGGAAATTCTTTGGCTTATTTATTGTGCTTCTGATTATTACAACCATTATTAGTGGGATATTACAACTACCACTTATCTTTTTAGGAAACAGTGTGTTAGCACATTTATTAACCAACATCATTTCGTTAATATCTTCTATCGTGTTTACCGTTGGTTATGCTGTTATGTATTTTGACGCTACTGTTAGACAAGAAGGTACCGACTTACAGGAAATGATTAAAGAATACGAAGTGACAGAAGAATCGTAAAGGAGATCGGCCATGTCATCTTTTCGAACAGAGCAAGATCAGTTAAACGACATTTTAAGTAAACAAGAATATCAAGTCTATTATGAGGATAATCGCAGTTTTTTAGAAAGAATATGGGATCGTATAACAGACTGGATTGGCGACATTCTCGCTCTATTATTTGATTCCTTTGAACCTTCTTCGACAACTGGTAATCTGATTATTACCCTCATTATACTGATTGTTTCAGCTGTAGTGATACTTGGTATGATCGCTTTGGTCATGTTCACAGTGAGAAAAAGAAAACTATCCAATCGGCAACCATTTGTAAAGCATGATGAATTAGCTTGGAGCTATCACGAACATTTGCACGCTGCCAATGATTTTGAAGCACAAGCTGATTTCCGCCGTGCCACAAGGCATCATTTTCTAGCGTTGTTGTTAATCTTTGATGAGTATGGTTTTTTACAAGCAAATCAGTGGAAAACGAATTGGGACTATTACGATGAACTGAAGCAGAGCAATAAAACACTAGCAGTAGACTTTTACAATTTAGCCTTATTATTCGAGAAAGTCACATATGGTGAACAGTCCATCACTGAAGATGATTATCGAAAGTTCAAGGCCGAAACTAGTAAATGGATTGATTCCATTTTGCAGCAATCAGACCCAAAAGAAATAGGTGAACGATAATGTTTGGAAAAAAAAGAAGCTGGATCTTTGGAATCTTATTTTTTCTTTTGCTTATCGTAGTCAGTGTAATCTCGACTAGTAATACACCAGAAGAGTATCCGCCTTATCTGGTCGAGTCGCCATCCCCAACAGGGCTTAAGGCGCTTTATACATATTTAGAACAAAATGGGCATGATGTTACCCAAGAAGAAACACTTCCCACGATGACAAAAGAAACATTAAGGGTATTAGTTAATCCACCAGTGTTTACAGATCAACAAATTGAAAATCACTATCTCGATTATGTAAGACAGGGTAATACCATCGTGCTCGCCAAAGAAAATCCGGATGGACTCTTTAATCTGAAAACAGAATATGCATTAACCGGATCAGAGTCAGAAACAACAGAAGCTGACTATCAAGGTAAGAAGTTGGAAGTGCTCCAAAACAGCTTTGTCCGTTTGGCGACAAACGAAGATGACGACGTGCTGCTAGAGGATGATGCTGGTGCACTTGCAATCGAACGGCATATTGGCGAAGGCTCCTTAATTGTACTTTTAGAACCAACCTGGCTTACAAATGATCAAATTACCAAGCATGATCACACGTCTGCAGTATTTAACCTGATCCCATTCGAAGAATCAAGACCAGTTATTTTTGATGAATATAGTTTAACGAAGTCAGGTGGTCTTGTATCTCATTTTGAATTATATCCAGGTTGGGCTTATGTATTATTGGTCCAAGGTATCATCATGGCGATTTTTATCCTATGGAATCAAGGTAAACGCTTCGGACCGATTTACCCTGTTCGAGAAGAAACAGTCCGTTTAAGTAATGAAAGGTTAAGAGCGATCGCAATTTGGCAAGCAAAAGGTAAAAATTATTACGCATCGCTCGAATACCAGCTTGACTATCTAAAAGAAGTTATTCGAGAAAGATATGGTATACCTTATCAGCAAAATTGGACGGAAAGATTAGCTGAGATTGCAGGCAAAACAGCTATTTCCACAAAAGAATTAGATTATATTGCTCAAGGAATTGAAACCATTTTAGCCAGCAAATCGTTAAATAAACAAGAGTATCTTTCTTGGTCTGCAAAAATAGACAAAATACGAGAAGAGGTGGAGTAACGATGACTTCAAAGATTTCGTCATTATTAGAAAACTATGAACAACATATTCTTGGTCAACAGAAAAATTTACGATTATTATTAGCCGCTGCTTTAGCTGGTGGTCATGTATTAATAGAAGGGGTACCAGGAACAGGTAAAACACAAATGGTAAAAACATTAGCTAAGTTACTAGATAGCGACTTCAAACGTGTACAGTTCACCCCTGATTTACTACCAAGTGATATCACAGGAAGTGCTATCTATAATATGAAAGAACATGACTTTCAAACTTTAAAGGGCCCGATATTTACAAATGTTTTGCTAGCAGATGAGATCAACCGTACACCTGCTAAAACGCAAGCATCGCTGTTGGAAGCAATGGAAGAAAAACAAGTTACCATTCAAGGAGATACTTATAGATTACCAGATTTCTTTTTTGTTGCCGCAACACAAAATCCTATTGAATTTGAAGGTACGTACCCGTTACCTGAAGCACAACAAGATCGCTTCTTCTTTAAACTCAAGGTCGACTTCCCTAGCTTGGAAGAAGAAATTTCTGTCTTACAAATGGTAATCGAGAAACAATCCAATTCCTTGGAGATTCAAGCGATGTTCTCCAATGATTCATTACTAGAAATTCAACAAAAAGTTCAAGGAGTAAACATTAGTAACGAAATAGCTGATTATATTACGAAAATTGTTCGTAAAACACGTGAATTGGAACATATTCAATATGGAGCAAGTACTCGTGCTGCGATCGCAATAGCAAAAACAGCACAAGCTTGGGCCTATCTTGATGAACGTGACTATATAACACCGGATGACGTCAAAACAGTAGCTATTCCTAGTTTACGTCATCGTGTTCAACTATCTCCATATGCAGAATTGGAGGGATCTGATATCGATGAAACGATTCAAGAGCTTGTGGGATCGGTTGCTGTTCCGAGATAAAGGGATCATTCCTACATACAAACTGATTACCTATTACGCCCTTTTCACCTTAGCTATGTTTATTCTATCAATCTGGCAATTTTCGTGGCTGTTTCTAGGAATAGCCACGCTACTAATGATAGGTCTATTAATCATAGATGCATTCCTACTACCAAAAAAAGAAGACATAGAGGTAGCTCGGACAATAGCTGACGAAATGGAGCGTTATGCGAAACAAATGGTAACCATTCATTTTCACAATCGCACAAACGACACATATACCGTTCGGTTAATAGATGGAATACCTGAATCATTTCAAACTATTTTTCCAACCAACCAGTTGATTCCTAGCGGAAAATCGGTTGCTATTTCGTATGAGATATTTCCTCAAATAAGAGGAAAATATCAAATAAATACGTTATATGTACGTTTAAAAACAAAAATGGGACTCTGGGAAAAACAAATTACTTATCACCTGTCTGATGAAGTAAAGGTTATACCTAATTTATCAGAGACCAAAAAATATTTAGCAAGTGCTCAGAAATATTTATTACACGAAGGCATCAAGATTCGAAAAGTGCGAAGTGGTGTTGGGGAATTCTCAAAGGTTAGGAGCTATGTCGTTGGCGACGACCCACGTAAAATAAATTGGCGTCAATCTGCCAAATTACAAGAGATGATGACTAATGAATATGAACCGGAACATGGAAAAAGTGTTACAATCTTACTTGATTGCGGTCGCATGATGGGAGTTGAGTTAGAAGAAGGAAACCGGTTGGAAAAATCTATTGAAGCGGCAATTACGCTCGCAACAGCAGCTTTGCAAAACGGTGACCAAGTATCTGTGATCGCCTTCTCAAAAGAAATTAAAGCAGTTGTGCCTAGTGGAAAAGGATTAGAACATTTAGATACCATTTTACAAACGATATATGACCTAGAAGTAGACGCACAAGAATCCAACTATGCGCTTGCTATACAGCATGCCCAATCGATCCAACGAAAACGTAGTATGATTGTGCTCTTTAGTGATGTGCAAACATTTGTGAATGAAGATTATCAACTATTTTATATGAAAAAAATAAGAAAAAAACACCTTTTTGTCATGCTAGGCATTGAAGATCGACTACTACAAGCACAAATAAAGATGAAGCCAGATGATACTATAGCGGCAATGGAAAAAAGCATGGCACAAAAACAGTACATCAACCAGAAACAAGTGATGAGGAAATGGGAAAAGCATGGACTACCCATGCTCGAAGCACCTGCTGAACGGTTAGCAGTCACTTCTGTTTCCCATTATATTGAAACATTAAACCGTGGATTGTTGTAGAGCTCTTTTGCGCAAAAGAAAATGACCGATGATCATGTAAGCAATCAGACCAATAGCGGTCGTAACTGCTACAGCATATTTCATCTCTAACGAAATATCAGCAGGAGTGATAAACCCTTCGATGGTACCAGCGATTACAAATAACGGGATCGTTCCTAGCATCAGTTGAACGGACCTTATTGTTTGGGTCTTTAACTGGTACCCTCTCGAATGCTTACCAGGTACAAACAATTTGTATCCCATTAAAAGCCCTGCACCACCTGCTATAAAAATAGCAATTAACTCAATGACGCCATGTGGGACAATATAAGCCCAAAACACATATGAATTGCTATAGTTGAAAAAAAGTCCTGCAATTGCGCCAACAATAATACCGTTATAAATTAATACATATACAGTCAATAATCCGAATGTGATGCCACCAGCAAAGGCTAGAATACCGACCCGAATATTGTTAATCATAATTTCTGTCGACATGACAGGTGCATCAACAGCTGCCGGGTCTTCGCCGAGCGATTCAGGATCAAATGACTGTGCCATATTTTCCGGTAGGATACCATATAAATGAGCTGGATTTTCAACTACAGCGAAAAAACTCGCAATACCTCCAAAACAAAACAAAAGCATGGCAATCATAATTGCCTTCCATTGTTCCAGTAATAAACCTACAAATTTGCTGGAAAAGAAATGATAGGCTTGTTTCCATGAAGAATGCTGGGATTGGTATAATATGTTGTGTGCTTTTCCAACTAGTTCATTTAAATAATTGGTTACATCTTCATTTGGAAAAAATGTCTGACTATACGATAACTGTCTGGAAACTTTCTGGTATGTATGTTGAAACTCTTCGATAATTTTGCTGGACTTTTGCTTTGGTAATTGGTTTACCAGTCTTTCTAACCGTTCCCAGTCTTGGCGATGCTGTTTGATGAATTGATTTAATTGCATATAATCACCTTTTTTTCTAGCATTTTACTTTATTATAATGGAAAATAGACTTAATGAACAGTACAGAAAGCTACTGTTCTTCTGAAAAAGTAACAGGAAAGAGGTTAAACATGGAACAAGAACAGTTAAAGGTAAAGACACCCGAATATGTTTCCTTACAATTTCAATTAGCTGGTTTAGGATCGAGAGCTGCTGCCCAGATCATTGACTTCACCCTTATTTTTTTAACACAATTATTAACGATCTTTCTTTTAATACTAGCGTTTAATAATAGTTTCAGTGATTTATTTTCAGGGCATCTCGATAGTATTCTGTTAGTAATTCTCATCATCATTATTTATTTATTTCACTTTGCTTACTTCATTTTCCTTGAATACTACTGGGGAGGACGAACAATTGGCAAAAGAATGCTAGGTATCCGTGTTATTCAGGAAAACGGACATAATATTACTTTTCTTTCGAGTATCATTCGCAACTTTGTGCGACTGATAGATATGATGCCAAGTGCGTATCTAGTTGGTATTATCATGATTTTTTTTCATTCTAAACATAAGCGGTTAGGAGATATAACAGCAGGGACGATTGTTGTACATGAAAGGCGAAAAAAGTCACTTAAACAATCGCCACTTGAAAAATATATCGAGCAACAAGGGATTCGAAAAGAAGATTTACAATTAGAACCTTATCATTTGAAGCAATTTAATCAGAAGGATTGGCGACTTTTACAGACCTACGTACATCGAATTCTTCATATGGGTATACAAGAAAAAAGAACGCTAACAACGAAAGTCAGTGAAATACTCTTGCCAAAAATTGAAGATCAGACGCAAAACAGTATCAAAAGTAACGAGGAATGGTTATTACTACTTTATTTACATCTAAAAGATGAGTGGGAATACGTTTTATAGAAACTCCCCACTCCATGAGACACGCATAAGAAAACTGAGCAAAATTCACTCAGTCCTTATCACTAAATGCTCAGATTTAAGCTTCCTCTAGTGTTTATTATGAAATAATATCAACTGCTTGATCACCACTCCGGCTGCCCTCTTCCCTTTCCGTGGGGTTTGTCCTTCAGCTAACTTTTTTGAGCAAAACTCGCTCAAAAAAGTGGATCTTCAGGTCAAACCATTCCCACAGGAGTTGAAGTGGGCGGCCTTCGCTTTATACATGTGCTACAACATTTGTCAGATCAGGCAACTTGAGTTGTTATCCCTGTGAAAGTGCAGGCATGACATAGGAAATCACTAACAAGGTTTATAAAACCCAATATGCTTTCTCTATTATTCGTTGTAGAAAAAAGAATAGCGAAGGCGACCGTTTCGACTCCTCAGGGATTAGCATGCTCTTGGAAAGCGAAACGGTCAGCCGTAGCGGTTGACTTGCACTAGCTAGCTTTCAAAATGGCAACTTCGTTAAACACGCTCATTGCGCTAATTATATAGTTCTTACCTTTTAAAAAAAGGATAAAAACCCGTGATAAGGTTTTTATCCTTTTTCTTAATTATTATAATGGACCGGGGATCCTGGTCCTAGGTCTATTCCTAATAGTATCCACGCGATTAACATTAACGTCCAAATGACAAAGAAAAAGATGGAATACGGGAACATGGTTGAAATGAGGGTACCAATTCCCATTTTCTTATCATATTTTTGTGCATAAGCGATAATTAAAGCAAAGTATGTCATTAATGGCGAAATAATATTTGTTGACGAGTCCGCAATACGATATGCCATCTGTGTCAATTCCGGAGAATAGCCGAACTGCATCATAATTGGAACAAATATAGGTGCCATCATTGCCCATTTTGCTGTTGCACTTCCAATAAAAATATTGATAATACCAGCAATAATAATGAAGACAATTAATAGTGGGATACCAGTTAAACTAATACTGTCTAAAAATTCCGCACCATACACACCGATTAACATGCCTAAATTCGATTCATCAAAGAATGCTACAAACTGACCAGCTGCAAAGGACAGAACAATGAACAGCCCCATTGTCCCCATTGAATCTGATAAGTGGTTAGCAACATCTTTATCATTTTTGATATTCTTCGTTACAATCCCATATACAACACCTGGAATAAAAAACAGAATGAAAAGAATCGGCACCAATGAACTCATAAATGGTGAAATGATAATAGCTCCATCTTCTCCACGTAATGGTGCATTTTCTGGAACAATTAAAAGGGATACGGCAATTAAGCTAACTAGCAATGATAATCCAGCATATGCTAAACCTTTTTTCTCAGCCTTTGTTATGCCAGTTGCATCTTCTTTATAGTTGCCTGTGTAAGCACCCAATCTTGGTTCTACTATTTTTTCAGTTACAAATGTACCTACTAATGTTAATACAAATACGGAGACAATTGTAAAGTAATAATTCATTAGAATATTCATGGTTTCAGCGTATGCTTCATCTGTTGTCGCCGCTATCGTCATTTCACCTAGTAATGGTTCCAATGCAGTCGGGACAAGGTTGGCACTAAACCCGGCTGATACACCAGCAAAGGCAGCAGCAAGACCTGCTAAAGGATGACGACCTATTGCAGCAAAAAGGACTGCACCTAGTGGAGGCAAGACAACATATCCTGCATCTGTTGCCATGCTAGACATAATACCCGCAAACACTAAACCTGCTGTGATTAATGGCTTTGGTAATGCTAAAACAAATGCACGTAACCCAGCACTAATTAATCCAGTACGTTCTGCTAAACCAATCCCAAGCATCGTTACTAGTACAACCCCGAATGGATCAAAGTTAATAAAATTATCTACCATACTTGTAAAGATATAAGTGATTCCTTCTGTATTCAATAAGTTCTTAACCGATACTTGCTCATCTGGATTAACCGGATGTGCTACGGAAACACCAAAGCTGGACACAATCGCTGATGCTATCAACACGATAAATGCTAAAATGACAAAAAGTGTCACTGGGTGTGGTAATTTATTTCCTATATATTCAATTCGATTAAGGCTTCGTTGGAATAAGCCTAATCTTTTCTTTTCTCCCATTATCCATCCACCTCCATAGTTAAACAATAATAATTTTCAGAAAATTGAAGCTATTTTCCAAAAGACAAACTACATTATAAGGGGAATTAGTGCACTTTCAAAGAGGATTAAAAAAAGTTCTAATTTTAATAATTTTCAAAATAGTCTTTTAAAAAAACAAAAAGCCTCCTAATAATCATCAGGAGGCTATATCTCAGCTAGTTCTCATCAAATAACTAGTTGCTTATCTCATCTCTTTACCAGCAATTACCGGTTGTGCTTGCGTGTTTGTTTCTAAATTCATATCTACTTTTAGTTTTTTTCTGCGTGACGTAATTTTTTCAATTGCAGATAAAACTAGAAAAGTAAGCAGAATAGTTAAAGAAACCATGTATAAAGAAGTTACCATAGTCAACTATCCCCTTTCCTAAAAAAATTGCTTCATTTATTAATGAATTCAAGTATATAGTACCATATATTATCTATTTGTAAACATATTTTGCGAAATTCTTTTAAATTCTTTTTCATTCTCCACATTTTCCTCATATGCTCTAAATTTGCTATTCATCTTCAATTAATAGAAATGCGCTAATATCAACATTTTTATAAAATAATTGAATATTTATTCACTTGTTTTAGAATTTTCTGACAACTTGAATCTTATCTGTGATAAGATACGTATATACAAATAGCCTATCACAAAGGAGTTGAATGGAAATGAACAATCATGAAATTGACTTTCAATTATACGGAGACGATATGCAGTTTGTTGAAGTCGAGTTAGATCCACAGGAAACAGTGGTTGCTGAAGCCGGGAGTTTAATGATGATGGATAGTGATATCTCGATGGAAACAATTTTCGGGGACGGGTCTGCCAATCAAGGAGGACTGGTTGGTAAATTACTTGGTGCTGGGAAACGAGTTATTACAGGTGAAAGTTTATTTATGACAACATTTACGAATCAGGGTGCAGGTAAAAAACATGTCTCCTTTGCTTCTCCTTATCCAGGGAAAATCGTACCCATGGATTTAAGTGAATTAAACGGAAAAATAATATGCCAGAAAGATGCTTTCTTAGCTGCTGCTAAAGGAGTGGCTATAGGTGTTGAATTTCAGCGCAAAATGGGGACTGGATTCTTTGGTGGAGAAGGTTTTATTATGCAAAAGTTAGAAGGAGATGGCATGGCATTTGTTCATGCTGGAGGCACCATTCATAAGCGTGAGTTACAACCAGGTGAAAAGCTACGTGTTGATACTGGATGTTTGGTTGCTATGACTGGTGATGTGGATTATAACATTGAATATGTTGGTGGAATCAAAACAGCACTATTTGGTGGAGAAGGGATTTTCTTTGCAACTCTATCAGGACCAGGAACTGTATGGGTGCAATCATTACCATTTAGCCGTCTTGCCAGTAAAGTATTTGCTGCACTTCCTGAAAAAGGTGGAAATAAAGGTGAAGGTGGTATTGGCGGGGTATTTGACTTATTTAATAAGTAACCATATTTATTATCGGCAATTGCAAAACATTCATGATTACCATACGATTATAAGTTAATGGCATGATTGATGAAGTGAGCTTTCCCTCAGCAGGGTTTTAGGGGCGATTAGTACCAAGTAAGAAGCTAGAATGCAGTCATAGGTTGTACTTAACATATCTATAAATATTAAAGGAGTGAACCATAGCTGTTCACTCCTAAATTATTTTATTGAGTTACCGTAATACTGCCATTTTTCGTTGTTAATTTAACCAGGTTATCTCCATCTCCAATTACCGTATTATAATTCGAATTACCAAACAAATTTACGCTTCCGTTGTTTACTTTTGTATCAAGTACCGCATTAGTAGGTTCCTTTTCACTCTGAATCTTAATTCTTCCATTATCTGTTTCAAAGTTGATATTGCGGTCCAAATTAGCTGTTACCAGAGAAATTGCACCGTTATTTGCCCTTGCTGCCAATTCTCCCTCCACGTTTGTAAGATCAATTTTGCCATTGTACGTTCTTAAGTGATAGGTATCCGCTACAATTTCACTAAGCTCTACTTTTCCATTTTTCGTTTCTACATTTATATCATGTACCGCTAAATTTCGAGCATGGATACTGCCATTACTTATATCAACTGCTAACTGCTGATATTCTTGTTCAGGTAAATAGACTGTTATCGTACGTGTACTATTAAAGAAATTAAAACTGAACCATTTTCTCATCTCATGTTCTGTATGAACTGACAATGAATGATTATTTTCTTCTACAACTAATTCCGTTTTAGCATGATTACTCTCAGTTCCCGTCATTTCAACTTTTGGGGTAGGATCTGTTGTAGGTATGATCTCTACTTTTTCATTATTGGCGTCGATTTCAATAGTGGTGATTTCGGCATTTTCAACTTCCTTCATTACAGCAAGGGTAGCTGGTTCATATACACGATAAGAAACTATACTACCAATTATCCCCACGATTAATAGCGCGCAAGCAATTGTAACGATTCTCTTTACATTAATCATGATTTCATTCCACCTTTGACAAGATTGACATTATAATTCAAATATTTGATCAGTCCTTTAGTACCAAATCGGGTGAGATACACCATTCCAATCACAACTAATAATCCCAGTCCACATAGTGTTAAGGAAAAAAACATATCAAAAAATTCAAAGGAATCTGGAAAAACAGCTACATTAATTAGAAATAATAGCGGAGACAATACGAATGCTGCTCCGGTTATCCAGCCTGCTGCAATCAAGCTGACGATAGCGATAAAAGGGCCGAGTACAATTACTAAGTTAAAGAAACTTAATCCAATGACAGCCCAAACAGCTTTGAATATATTACTTGCAGATGAAGTTGACTCCACTTTTTCAACATAATAGCTAGCTAATATTTCTTTCTCAATTTGACTTGGTGAACCTAGCGAATGAGCAATTTCTTCTTCCGTCTTTCCTTCCTCTTTGCCAACCTCGAAGTGCTCATTGAAATCCTGCAAAATATCTTGTCTTTCTTCTTTAGAAAGTTTTTGCAGTCTCGATTCTAGACTCGTTAAAAATTCCTTTTTATTCATTACTAACACCTTCCTTAATTATATGATTTACCCCTTCAGAGAATTGCTGCCATTCTTTGAGTAATTCATACAAATAATCTCTTCCTTTATCTGTCAATTTGTAATATTTACGTGATGGTCCTTCCACCGATTCCTGCAAATAAGTCGTAAAGTACTCCTCCTTTTTCAATCTCCTTAATAAAGGGTAAACAGAACCTTCCGATATAGCTATTCGATCTGATATTTTTTTGACTAGCTCATAACCATAATGATCCTGCTTATTCAACAAAGCAAGCACACATAATTCTAGCGCTCCTTTTTTAAATTGGATATTCATGTTCGCTTACCTCCGATTTTCTCGCCACTACTATTCATTAAACAGTACTGGCATACAATTAGTACTTTGTAGTTTAACTATACCACCAACTACTGTATAATGCAAGGTACTGTTTTTCTTATAAGTGAAGGGGGGGGAGATACAAACTGCGAAATAGTGAAAATTCTATATAGTTACAAAATTAACGGGACTCCTCGTCCGGGGATATCCCTTGCTGTTCCGTGGATATCTTCTTCTCTTCCCTGGATATAGTCGTTTATCCCCTAAAGAGAAGAACTTTTCCCCGGAAGAGAAGCCTTTTTCCTCGGAACAGCGTGGCACATCTGGGGATATCTCTTTTCCATATCTACATTACTTCGCAGTATATGTATATTACTGTGTTTTAGACATTAAAAACCCCCTTTTTGTTTCATTACAAAACGGGGGGTTTTTAATCTTTTAACATTGCCTTGATACCAGCAATGTTAATTCCTTGATCAATCAATTCTTTTATTCTCTTTAATCGTTCGATATCTTGTAAAGAAAACATTCTTCTGTTTCCTTCGTTTCTAGCCGGGGAAATTAAACCTTGTTCTTCATAATAACGAATTTGCCTTCCACTTAATTTTGTCAGTTCCTTTACTACACTAATCGGAAAGGTGGCGATATGATCCGGTATATCATGATTCACGTTCTTTTCCTCTCCTTTCAGAATTAAGGCAAACTAGCAATATGTGTATAAATATCTTTTAAATTCGCAAAGCCCATTTCTTCTACTTTTTTTACATTCTCTGACCATAACTTGGCAGTTGCTGCAGCATCATATAATGCATGATGTCTGCGGCCAATATCAACGCCGTAGTGATCACACCATTCATCTAATGTCACGAATGAAACATCTGGAGACACAACCTTCGTTAAAAAAGAAGTATCTATAATCCGATGCTGAAAACTTGTTTTCAAAGCTGTCCAGCTTGCATGTTTCATAAATTGCTTTTCATGACTCGAGTGATGGGCAATCAAAGTATCGCTACGAACAAATTGGAAGAATTGCCTTAACACTTCTGACAACGGTGCTGCTTGACTTAGTTCTGCTTCAGTGATTCCGGTTAAAGCTGCAATTTCTTCTGAAGGAGGTAATTCACTATAAACCGTTTTATAAAATAACTGGTCTCTTAAGACTTCTGATCCTTTCATTTTCACTGCACCTATCGAGAGAATGCGATCTCCGTTGTAAGGATAAAAACCCGTTGTTTCGATATCAAACACTACTACAGCTAAGTCTTTAAAAGCTGTATTCAACACATCTTTTTGCTTCAATTCTCTTTGTAAATTACGCATATAGGCAATCTTTCTAGCATCTGTTTGACTTGTTACAGGATTCATATCATTCATTTTCCCTGACATCTGCTTAATAAATTGAAGCATTTGATTCATTACCATTTAAAACACTCTTTTTCTATCATATTTTTTGCCTGCTGAAATAGTTCCGTACCTTTTTTCATGTATTCCTTCAACTCCTGTTTGTCTTTTTTTGATAATTTTTTTAAAGGAATATAATGTACTTCTTCATATTCAGTTGCATCTTTAGTGAACTGAAATTTAAAAGCTAGCAAACTTTCAAACAGTCTGTGATACTCAGATAAAAAGGGGTATTTCTCCTTAAGAGCTGCAAACCTTTCAAGAGTTGGTGCTTTCATGATATGGTTACCTAAAACTAATAGTCGTAGCGCGTTAACATATGGAAACAATGCAGTCGTTTTGATATTAATCTGACCTGTTCTTTTTCCTGATTGTTGCGGCAATAACTGACCAAATACTCCGACGCCTTTTTGAATAAAGCCTACATTATCCACCAGTCTATTCATTATTTCTGGGTGACTTTGAATATATGAAAATGTTACTTGTTTAACGCCCTCCAGTAATTTTTCTTCCCCTACTAAGACACGTGAATCAAAGAAAGTGGAGAAATGGCGTAATGATTGCCAACTTTCTTCATCAAGCCAGTCGCTGACTTGACGGTTCCAATCTTCCATTGATTTCGTCCATAATGATTCAGATGCCATCACTTTACCTTCACATCGCTCATAACCGACTATTTCCAAACCATCAACAATCTCTGTTCCTAACTTTTGAAAATAGGCCTGATGTTTTTCAGCACCATTAAAAATAATCCCATGATCCTGATCACTCCATATGGATTGTTCTCTTCTACCGGCACTACCCATCAGAAAAAAAGCGAAGGGAGCAGGGACTTCACCCTGCTCTACCTTAACTTTCTCCATTGCTAATTGTACGGTTTTCAGCATTAAATCATCGTGAAAATCGTTTAATTGTTCTTGGTCCATTTGTACTTGAATCTGTTGTTCACGCCATTTCCTTATGTCTTCGTAACTCATGACGGAGGTCCTCTCCTTTATCGAAGAACGATGCATTATTTCGCTTGTTCATTCGGGTGTGGTATATTCTCAGGATAACCATAGCTACCATGCTCACTCATGTCAAGGCCAATAATTTCCTCTTCTTCAGAAACTCTTAATCCTCCCATTACTTTATCCATAATCTTAAGGATAATGAATGATACAACAAATGCATAAGCACCAGATGCTACAACACCTAGGATCTGAACACCTAATTGCTCAAATCCACCACCGTAGAATAAACCTGGTTGACCCCAATCCATGCCGACTGACAATTCATGTGTAGCGAAGAAACCAGTGGAAATCGTACCCCAAACCCCGACAGTACCGTGAACAGATAATGCAAAGATTGGATCGTCAATTTGAGCACGATCAAAGAATCGCATACTAGCGTAAACGATCAGACCACCAATCGCACCAATCACTACTGCTGCCCATGGTTCAACGAAACCACATGATGCTGTAATGGCTACCAGACCAGCTAATGCACCATTTAATGTCGTTGGGACATCTGCTTTTCCTGTTACTGCCCAAACGAGTAACATTGCTGCGATTGCACCAGCTGCCGCTCCTAATTGTGTGTTTAAAATAACATAGCCAAAGAATGCGTCTTCTACCCCAAACGTACTTGCACCGTTAAAACCAAACCAACCTACCCAAAGTAGTAATACTGCTAATGCTGTATATACTTGGTTGTGTCCTGCTAACTCATTAGAAGAACCATCTTTATTGTATTTACCTATACGGGGTTTTAAAATAACTGTTGCTGCTAGTGCTGCCATTGCACCTGTTAAGTGTACAACTGTTGAGCCAGCAAAGTCTTGCTTACCATGATCCGCTAACCAGCCTGCACCCCAAATCCAGTGAGCAACAACTGGATAAACAAGTGCCGAGAATAAAACTGCAAATATAACATATGCTGATAATTTTGCACGTTCCGCGAAACCACCGAATGCAATGGTTAAGGCGATGAGTGCAAACATCATTTGAAACATAAAGTCAACTGCTGGGGATAAACCATCTTCACTAAATGATGTATCACCATAGAAGAAATCAGATAAACCGATAAACATGTTACCATCACCATAAATGAAGCCCCAACCGACAGCCCAGAATACGATTGAGCCGATCCCAATTGTAAAAATGGTCTTTCCTGCAATGTGGCCGGCGTTCTTCATTCGAGTAGAACCAGCCTCAAGTAAAATAAATCCACCAATCATTAATAAAACTAAAAAAGTACCAATAATGACCCATAAATTATCCATAAGTACAGTATCCATAATCTTTTCCCTCTCCTTGTAAATAATATTAACATCAACTGTTAAATACAGTGTAAGCTGAAAGCTAGTGCCCCACAATTTTCATGTAAGGTAATCTAACAAGATTTTTCGTAGAGGGTAATTTGGATCAGATTAGCACAAGAAAAGCGCAGAGCGCCCGTTTAGAAACGTAGCGACTGGAACGCATCAACTGAGATAAAGGAATCACGGTGAGTTTACGAACCGATGATGACTTATCGGAGGGCGATTCGTGAAGTCGCCTAGTTTCTGGGCGTTCGGAGCTAGACATCTCCGAAAATTTTATACTTTCTTGTCTCATAAGAAAAACTGGGCAACCAACGCCGGTCCATCATTAAATGTTATTTAGATCTCGATTACTTTGGTAGTAATGACGGAATATATGAACAGCTTGACGACCACTCCGGCTATCCATTTCCCTCCCCCGTTAGCTAACTTTCCCAAGCCGAAAATCCACTTGCAAAGTTAGTAAGATCCTACCCACGTAAAGCGAAGTAATTAGTCGGAAACATTGGCAAATACACATAAAATATTTCAAAATAACTACTTCACTTAACCACGGTGGTTGCACTGATTTTATACTTTCTTGTTTGACAATAAAAAACCCCCTTCCTCCAGGATAACTGGAGAAGGGGGATTACTGTTATTGTATTTGGTCTAACAATTGATACGCTTCTTCTGCAGATTTTACATTTAACAATTGCTCTCTAAATTGATCATCCATTAATTTTCTGGAGAGCATTTGCAGAATCTTCAAATGTGCGTCTCCTTCCGCATGCTTCGGTACGGCAATCATAAAGATCAGTTTCGCTAGAGAATCATCAGCACTATGCCAATCTACCCCGTCTTTTTGAAGGCCGAACACAACGCGTGGTGCTTTTACTGCATCTGATTTGCCATGAGGAATAGCCACATTCATACCGATACCTGTAGAGCTTTCTGCTTCACGATCTAATATTGCTTTTCTGAAGTGCTCTTTAGAAGTTAACACATCATTTGCATCTAATTTTGCAATCATTTCATCAATAACTTCATCTCTGTCATTTGCTTTTATCTCTGGATCGATTAAGTCAACATTTGTAATGTCTGTTAGTTTCTCGATTTGTTCCACTGTTTGAGCGGCAGATTCATCACTTATTTCTTCCTCTGCTTCTTCCATTACCGGATTATCTACATCTTTTTTCACTAACTTGATCATGAACGCTGTCACTACCGAACCAATAATAATGGCAACGAAGAACATCAATACATTGTCAACCGCGCCTAATATCCCAACAATTGGACCACCGTGTGCTACACTATCTCCAACGTTACTTAACATCGCAATAACTGAACCTGTCATCGATCCGACCATAATACTTGGGATCACACGTAAAGGATCCTGTGCCGCAAATGGGATCGCACCCTCCGTAATACCGAAGAATCCCATTGTTAAAGATGCTTTACCAGTTTCTTGTTGGGCTTGTTCAAATTTATTTTTGAACATTAATGTTGCCAAACCTAAACCAATTGGTGGCACCGCAATCGCAACTGCAATGGGGCCCATGATTTCATAGTTACCTTCCCCAATCATGGCGGCACCAAATAAAAAGGCTACTTTATTAACCGGTCCACCCATATCAAATGAAATCATCGCACCTAAAATAAGTGCTAATAAAATCGAACTTGTTCCTTGCATACCTGCAAGCCAACCTGTGAGTGATTCAAAAATTTGTGCTACTGGAGCACCGATTAACAATACAAAAAGAAGACCTACTACTAAAGAAGATATTACTGGAATAATTATGATTGGCATAATGGGTTGTACCATCTTTGGCACTTTAATTTTCTTAACCCATAACGCCACATAACCCGCTAAGAAACCTGCAATAATACCACCAAGGAAACCAGCACTTGCTTCACTACCGTAAAAACTGCCGTTTGCAGCAATATAACCGCCAATCATACCTGGTGCAAGACCAGGACGATCTGCTATACTGTAAGCAATATAACCAGCAAGGATTGGTACCATAAAGCTAAAGGCTGCATTACCAATTGATTCTATTGTTTTCCAAAAGGAATCCTCTGGTATTGTAATTCCACCTTCTCCAGGATTACCACCTATAGTTAAAGCAATTGCAATCAATAAACCACCGACAACGATAAATGGCACCATAAAGGAGACGCCGTTCATTAAGTGACGGTAAATTGGATTTTGCTTCGTTCCTTCTGAAGCAGTCGGCATTTTTTCTTTTTTACTACTTGCTTCCCCCTTATGAACAGGGGCATCATCACTTAATGCTTGTTTAATTAAATCCTTGGGGTTTCGAATCCCTTCCTGCACACCTGTAGCTACTAATTTCTTACCAACGAAACGGGATTTATTAACTGTTTTATCAGCCGCAATGATGATCGCATCTGCTTCTTCAATTTCAGCAGCAGTTAATTCATTTTCTGCCCCAATCGAGCCTTGCGTTTCCACTTTAATATCTATATTCATCTCTTCTGCTGCTTTTTCCAAATTCTCAGCAGCCATATACGTATGCGCAATCCCATTAGGACAAGATGTAATCGCTAATATTTTTGTCATTTGTAACACCTTCCCTTGTTGTAATTACCTATAGTATACCCCTAAATTGGCTTATCAAAATAAAAGAAACTTACCACTACTTCCGGCAAAAATGATATTTTTAGTTCAGATGAACAGGGAAAATTGCCCCATTTGTTATCATGAGAAAAACTGTTACCTTAACATAAGAAATCCTTACAATTCTCAGAACTGCAAGGATTATTTAATCTATTATAGCTAAAAAATCATCCACATCTGTTACAGCGGTTAGTTTGGCAACTTTCTCAGGATTGCCTGCTAACCTAGATAACTGGTGGAATAGCTTTCTTCTTTTATCGGATGGCTCCTGTTTTAATACGAGGAAAAAAACTAAAGAGACTAATTCCGTACCCCATGTAATCGGTTCTTTTAACGTTGCTACTATTATGGCAGACTCTTTTACTAAATTTGGGTCCCCATGTGGAATGGCAATACCACCACCGATTGCTGTAGCTGCTGCTCGTTCACGAATTAGCGCCTGATGACCATAATCCTCTTCTACCAAGCCATCATAAACTAATCTCTCTGATAATTTCTCTATTAATTCGAAGCGATGTTCTATAGCTAAATCTAAAAATACATACTCGTCTTTTAGATAACTTCTTAATACAGAATCACGATTACCTAGGCTCTTTCCAAGCAAGGCATTTCGCAGCTTATTCTTGTCATGCTCGTTAAAAAGAGGGGTAATCATCACATATGGAATAGTTTCACTCTCTATAGGCATAGTCGAAACAATTAGGTCTACTGACTGTTCTTTTAAAAACAGTTCCAATTTATTTTGTGAAAGTGTTGCAATAACATCGATTTCATGAAACGATGCAGAAATTTTCGAACGTAATATTTCTGATACGCCAATCCCCATATGACACACAATTACTATTTTCTTGTTAAACTGGCGTTCCCCTCTTATTCGTTCCACTGAAGCTTGATAATGCAAGGTTAAAAATGCCACTTCATCTTCTGGAATTTCAAATGGCAATTCCTCTTCCATATCCTGAAATGCTGTAATTAAAGCATCAAACATAAACGGATACATCTGTTTAATATCTGCTGCCAGCGGATTTTGAACAGGGAGTTCATATTTCAATCGATTGATAACCGAATAAAGATGTACCTTTAATCCTTCTTTTAATGTTTCATCCTGACCAAAAGGCATTAATGCTAAAACACTCAGCCGTTTGGTCAGCACTTCTGTCAGCCATTCTGCTTGTTGGTCAACATCCGCATCAAAATGAGACACATCGCCATGCCTTTCCTGAAACTTTGCACCTAGAAATTGCATCGTTAAGTAGACCTTTTCCTGTTCTGGGACTTTAATAAGAAAGATACGCTCTAAGTCCTGCACTAATTTCTCCATCCATTGAAATTCTTGTTTCTTTGTTATAAAAGTTATATGTTCTTTACTTATATCTACCATATGGTTTGATTTCAACCTTTTCATCATTACAATGATATAGATTTTTAAATTCTTTATACTTTCATCTGTTAGTGGTATTTGATAATGGCGAATAAAGGTTAAAAAAAATTGATCCAGTGCTTGTCGTTCATGTTCTTGCACTTGTTGATACACAAAAGAAAAATCTCGTGAGTCTTTCTCTTCTTTATAGAAATCGAGATGCTGTATTGCTATTCGAATATCCTTTTCTGTTGCTTCGACTACTATACCAACTTTTTGTTTAGTCTTTATCTGTACATTTTTAGTTTTCAACCATGTTTCCATCTCTTCAATCACTTTTTTTATGGCAGAGTGTGACACAAAGTAGCGATCTGTTAACTGTTGAATAGAGATATTTTCATGAATAAGAAGCTGAAATAGTATTTCTTTTTGTTCTAAAACGTCCAAAACACTTCTTTTCTCCCTATTTTCAGACTGTATTAATGATAATATCTCCTGCTTTTCATCATCAGAAATTTCAATCGATACACCGACACCAGGCTTTCTAATCAATCGCCCATTACTTTGTTCTTTTAAAAACGATTCCACTATTTGCAAATCATTACGAATGGTTTTCTCTGAACAATTTAACTCTTCGGCCAAATGCTGCACTAAAGCTACTTGTCCATCTGCTAGCAATAACTTCTTTAAGAGAATCCGTTGCCTCTCCTTCATGAAATCACCTCCATTTCCAACACAACAATACTACAAGTCACATCCAACCGCAATGGCAATCAAAAGGAAAAGGCACTAACCGAACTGGCTGTGCCTTCTGCTTCACTATTTCAATTATAACAATCGACCAAAGACGTAGGTGATAAGGAACCACAAAATTCCAAAGAAAATAATTAAATAGGTTATATATTTAATTACAGCAACGCCAACTTTACTAGAGTCTGATTTCTTCTCTTTTCTTTCGACTTCGACATCTCTGTGTTGTGTCATAGATAATCATTTCTCCTCTCTTTTAGTAGCGTTACAGATGTAATACCACTTAACGAGAGTTTAAAACAACATACTTTCAAAATAGAAAAAAAGCATTAGCACACAAAATCCTTGTGTGCTTGGCAAACTTATTTCGCTCTGATTTGGTCCTGGAAACCAATTTCTTTATGTGATCCATCACAGAACGGTTTGTTTTTGGATGCACCACATCGACACAGGGAAAATTTTTGTTTTGTTTCGAATGGATTTCCCTCTGCATCCACTAATTCAACATCTCCTGTTACTAGAATCGAGCCATTGTCTCTTACCTTTAGTTGTACTTTATTGTTAGTTTCACTCACCTTTTATTCCCCCCTCTACAAATTTTAACTGAGTTTCTTCGCTTCTGTCTATCACCACTTGTATAAAATATTATGCTTTTTCACACATTAAAATGAAAGGCGGGATAAAAAGATGGAAAATAATGAACATGTAAACTATTTTGATCAATCCATAGCAGATTTCAAACGTGGCACTCGAAGGATGGAAGAATACTTACCTGAAATGACTAGAGGATATTTTGAGTTTACCGAAGAGGCATTTAAGGATGGAACAATTGGTAAAAAGCAAAAGCAACTCATGGCGTTAGCGATTAGTATTTATGCCCAGGACGAGTATTGTATTATTTATCATTCAAAAGGTGCTGTAGAAAACGGTGCTAGCCAGGAGGAACTAATGGAAACAATTGCTGTTAGTGCTGCATTAGGCGGAGGTGCAGCATTCGCCCAGGCCGTAACCCTCGCTACAGATTCCTATGCACACTATCAACAAAAACTACATTAAGTATAACCGGGCACAATCTTGAGCCCGGTTTTTCATTAAAAGCTTATTTCAAAGGTTGTTGTTTCTTTTCTTTTTCTTTTAACTGCTCATACCGCTTTTTTTGTCGATATCCATAAGTTGCAGAAAGTATTGTTTCTTCACTTTCTAAGGCTGTTCCTAAAGCACCGATGATTGTTGCAAAGCTGGTGATAATCCACGCTATGTAAAAGTAATTACTGTAATTAACGTGAGAACTTACTTGCGATTCTAACATACCGATAGGAATGAATAAAAAAACAGCAATTAAGAACAGAAGATATAAGTTTAAATAGAATAATGTAACTGAAATGACCAATGTACAAACCGTGGTTATATTGTATAACATTCTTTTTAGGTTATTTGTTTCAATTCTTGGGGATTCCCATAATTTATGAGCGACGATAATCCAAGTTACCATCGCAATAATAGACACAACGCTTAATATAATCATACGCCACGTCTCATATTCACTCGCTAACATCCATGAAGTCGGAAAAATTAAGGCATAAGTTCCTGTGGTAAATGCAACAACCATTACTTTTATGAAAGATGGAAACATTCTAGAAGGACGGTTCGCCCGTACCATACCAGGCAAAATTCGTAAGCCTCCTAAGTATTTAGAAGGAATAGTAAAACGAACATCGATATTTTTCTCACCATTTTGAGGTGTTTCTCTTCTAACTGGAGAGAACCTCTCTAGCCCTTTTTTGCTAACTAGTATATAACCATTAACAATTCTTAGACCGTCTTTAGCTGCTTCCTCTATCTTATCTGTCAATTTTTGTTGGTCTTCATCAGTGACTCCTCTGTACATTTCATTGACTAATTGGATAATAGATGCCCTAATTCGTTTGACCATTGGGGTAGATCCAAGAGCAGGTAAACTAAGTAATGCTATATTCTTTTTTTCATATGCTTCAGCAACCACAACATTACTATTATGGAATAACGGTAAATCTGTTAAACAAATCAAAAAAACATTATCATATTCTTGTGCATTTTCTAATATTAATTCCAAAATCTCCCTTGCATTCTCTGTCGATCCTGTTAAAGGATCTGTTTCGTGTTCAAATTCCCAATCCACTGTTTCATCAACATAATACTTCAACAAGGAAGGCAAATCACTTTTCATTTCATCAATGACATCATCTGCAAATCCTGGAGCGGTAATTATTTTTATCTTTTTATTAGAACTACTCAACATCACTCACCTCATACAAACCATTTACTAATGTTTTACACAAAGTTTGTGATTTAAACCATTTTATAAGTATTAATTCTAAATGAGGAAGCGTTATACTAATTAATCGCAATACTTCTGAATTACTATAAGAAAAACCGGGAAAGCCCACCCGGTCCTGTCCAAAGTAGTTATTTTGACATGAATAATAGGCGTAACAACCGCTTCAGCTTGCCCACTTCGCTTTCCGTGGGGCGTATCTTCAGCTAACTTTTGCAAAGAAGATCGCTTTACAAAAGTGGATCTGCAGATCACGCTGATCCCACAGGAGTCGAAGTGGACAGCCGCAGCGATGGTTTCCTGTACAAGCTATTTCAAAATGGCAACTCTGCTTACAAATGCGTTGATACCGCGGATTATATGCTTTCCTATATTAAGGAAAGCACAGAGCGCCCGTTTAGAAGCGTAGCGACTGGAGCGGATCAACTGAGATAAAGGAACCCCGGTGAGTTTACGAACCGATGATGACTTTCACCTAAAGGCATAAGTGCGACTAAGCCTCTGGTTTCACCAATCGGCAAGTCTTCTTTATCGTAGGGCGATTCGTGAAGTCGCCTAGTTTCTGGGCGCTCGGAGCTAGACAAGCACACACTTTTATACTTTCTTGCCTTATAATCAAAAAAAGCTTAAAACCTATTCCATTTACTTAATAGGTTCCAAGCTTTGATTATAATTCATAGGGTGTTTCCTGATAAACATAATAATTCAGCCAATTAGAGATCAATATATTAGAATGTGTGCGCCAGCGTAGTTTTGGTGTTTGATTCGGATCATTATTCGGATAATAATTTTCTGGTATGATCGGGTTTAATCCAGCTGCCATATCCCGATCAAACTCTTTCTTTAATGTTAAAGCATCATATTCTGGGTGGCCTGTAACAAAGATTTGTTTACCATCTGTTGAGGCGACCATATATACTCCCGCTTGCTCCGACTCACTTAATATCTTCAATCTTGAGACCTTTTCGATATCTTCTTTTCGTATATCAGCATGACGTGAATGGGGCACTAAAAACTCCTCATCAAAACCACTGACTAACTTCTCTCTTGGTTCATTGAGCGTATGTGTATAAATGCCTGATAATTTTTCCGGCATCATATACTTATCTACCCCGTAATGATAGTAGAGACCTGCCATTGCACCCCAACAAATATGCAGGGTAGAGGTGACATTCGTTTTACTCCACTTCATAATTTCAGACAGTTCATCCCAGTAATTCACTTCTTCGTAAGCTAGTTTTTCAATTGGTGCACCAGTAATGATTAGTCCATCATATCTATTAGCCTTTACATCATCAATCGATTTATAAAATTGCTTTAAATGCTCTACCGATGTATTCCTGGAAGTATGTGTACTCGTATGCAATAATCCTACCTCTAATTGTAATGGGCTGTTTCCTAATAATCGTAATAAATGGGTTTCGGTTTGCTGCTTTAATGGCATTAAATTTAATATTAATATTTTAAGTGGCCGAATGTCTTGTTTAAATGCCCGGCTTTCATCCATAACAAAAATATTCTCTTCTTGTAACTTACTCTTGGCTGGTAATAAATCCGGCACTTTGATAGGCATTTTTTGTGGCTCCTTTGTTAATAAATTCCCTAAAATGAAAAAATTCACGATAACATCTATTTTATCGATATTTTGGATTAAAATAAAGGGAAATGTTTTAAAATTCTGACATATTATATTTCTAATATTATGGTTAAAAAGGATGCCCTCCTATACGTAAGGCATCCTATCTATTACGACATCCATTTTGGTGGTGTATCTTTTCCCCAATAAACTTCTGCTATCGGGAAGTGCTCTTCGAATTGATCGACTTGCAAATGATAGTGGAATTGAAAATAATAACCGTCTTGTGGTCTTCTTAACCGATTGACATGAAACTTTGCAACATTTTCTTTATCTTTTATATGGTATAAGTTAAAGATACGCTCTCCATATCCGCCTGAGGGCTCTTCGGCAATCATTAAATATTGGCTTTCTTCTTCACCAATTTCTTTATATAGTGCATCTAATACCGTTTCAAGATTTGGTAAGACAGTTCGATTAAGATCTCCATTCACTTTTGCCGAGATTTTTGTACCTAGCTTTGTTTGCACTTGTTCTTTTGCAAGATGATTTAATTCCTCGAGATAAAGTTGATTCGAGTCTTCAAGAATTAAGTTTTCTTCTGTTATCGAATCTTCAATTTCTTCTTTATCTACTTGTTTCGACTGATCTTCGCTTGGCTCAATGTCCTTTTTGCCTAGGTCTACATCAGCATTAGTGTAGATAGGGGGAACATATAACCCAAGCGTTAATATCGTCACTAATAAAACGGTTAATTTTTTCATCCACATTTTCATCTCGATCGAACTCCCTCACATCGACTTACTAAAATTTTATCATTTTTTACTAATTTGTCCATACATGTAAAGGGGTTTTTCATTTTTTACATAATTTTTACTTATGTTTGTGCTAAGCTTTGTCTCGGAATTTCTGGTTGTTCTGCATCAATCACTTCACCATTAAGGGAGTTACCTAATGTAACAACAATTTCAAGAATTATTTTTCCATCATTTGTACATTCTCCTCACCTTATTTTGAAATAAAAAAATCCTTCCCTATAAAAGATAGAGAAGGATTCTACGATTAATTACATTATACTACACAAAAAACAATCGTGGTCGAATCTTCTCATCTTCGAATCAAAATCGATTCTCTGAAAGTGGCACCGGGCACATACGTGCTGGTTGCCGAGGCTTCGCAGGGTCAGTCCCTCCACCTCTCTGGATAAGAAAATCTTGCGTTTTATTAAATTGTAAATACATCACTTGGATTTGCTACAAATCATATCATACTACTTAAAAAACAACAAGCGCTTTTTTTAATTTTCAGATAATAGTATAAATCTGTTCATTTCACACCAAAATAAGGATGATAGTTTACGTACAAATAAGGTGGGAAAAACAATGGATCAAGAACATATTGATAAGTGGAAAGACCTTGAACATGATTTAGACCATGCCATTCCGGAAGAAGTCCTTCCAGATATCGCTTATTACCGGACTCTTGTTGTTAACGTCATCATGATCGGTGCTCCAAATGAAGATTGGGTCTTAATCGATAGTGGCACGCGCAAATATCATGATAGAATTCTTCACGCTTGCGAATACCGTTATGGCAATAAACCACCACAAGCAATTATATTAACCCATGGTCATTTTGATCATATCGGTTCCGCGAAAAAATTGACAGAATACTGGAACGCACCAATATATATCCACGAAAACGAAATGGATTTTGTCACAGGCAAGAAGGAATACCCTCCAGGGGATCCAACTGTTGGTGGAGGAATGATTTCATTATTATCAACAATATTTCCTACCAAGCCAGAACACTTGGAAGGTCTTGTAACAGCATTACCAAATGATGGTTCTGTTCCTTTTCTCGAGGATTGGCAGTACATCAAAACACCCGGACACACCCCCGGTCACATTAGTTTGTTTCGTGAAAAAGATCGTGTTTTAATTGCAGGTGATGCCCTTTCAACTGAAAAACCAGAGTCATCCTGGGCAGTGTTTTTCCCTTTACAGCACGTTTACGGACCACCTGCTTATTTTACTGAAGACTGGATTAGCGCAGAAGAGACTGTCAAAAAGCTAGCTGATCTAAACCCCGACATGATAATCGCTGGTCACGGTTTACCGATGGAAGGCGAGACAATGAAAAAGGAACTAAGAAAACTGGCAGACAACTTTATTGAACAAGCAATTCCTAAACATAAGCGTCAGTGATTAATCAATTAAATGCACTAGTCGACGAAACTACTTATACATGAGTCTTCTACAGCTATGATTTCTTGGCTATCCTCGCTTGACTTCTATACTGTTTCGTTGTGAGATGGTGTTAAATCTATTTTTGACATAAGCAGTATAGAAAGGTAAGACTAACTAAAACGAAAAAACAGTAGAAGAGTGGTATTAGCAATTTACCACTCTTCTTTATTCAATCTATCGAGAAGTTTTCATCCTACTATCGTTTCGGTTTTTTCGGACTGCCAAAACACCTATAGTCACACCACTAACAATGAAGGCAATTCCTATCAAAATCCATTGAAAGATATTGGTTGCTGTACTTGGGAGTGTGGATCCTCCACTTTTTTCAATAATTGCCTGCTCAGCTTGCTCACTATCCTTATCCAATACAGTGAAAGTACTAAAATGTTGAACATTTGCTGTTACTTTTCCGTCCTTATAATTTCCGCCAACCGATTCCCATTTTTGACTATCCTCGTTTAAGTGATAGATACTTAATTCATTTAGATTATCAATTCTTTGTTCTTTTAAGATAAAAGAAATCGTGACAGAATGAGTACCAAATTCACTTATTTCCTCATCATTCTGTTTAATAGTAAAATCATAGACAGCACTTGCAGCATGTTCTATATCAGCAAGTTTGTCCAGTGTTATAAGTGCTTCAGCCTCTACCAAAATTACGGAAGGAATGATTAACTCTACCTCATTATTTCGAATATGGAGAGCAGCTCCTTTATCTTTCAACAGTTTAACTTGATCCTCTGTTAATTGAATGGTTACTGGTCCCTTTTCTACTGGGAATTCGACAATAAGCAGATTACCATCGCTGATTTTTTCTATGTCTGATAAATCAATCGCTGCTACTCCATCGTTTATATCTGGTTTTGTGATAACAGGGACTTCCTCTGATTCACTGTCACGATCCGTACTTCCGTCAGTCGAATCCGGTTCTGAATCACTATCTGGAAGTGATGGATTGTCTTTATTTTCATCTGGTTTTTCTGAAGGATCTGTTTCATCCTCTTCTATGTCATCATCTGATGGTTCTTCATATTGTGCCATAAATTCATTAAAGGTATCCCAAATATCTCCCCAGATGATTTGGCCATTTTGATCTCTTTCAAATTCCGTAATTTCTTCTAAGACAGCTAAAACATCTTGAGGGACCTGATCACCAGATTGATTCGCAGTTTCCTGGCCAGTGTACATAAAATTATTATTTGTTAGAAGGCGTGATGGATATTGATCTACCGCTTCTTCAGCATTTCCTTCTTTCGTATGGAAAGAAATGAAGCCGTCAATTGAGAAGTTCTCCTCAATTCCAGAATAAGTGGTAAACGAAATATTGCCACCTTCGTTATCAAATGCATAATTATTCTCTGCAATCACAACTGGATTACTATTACTATCAAAACCTACTGCACCATTACCAAATGCAATACTATTTCGAATCACATGTGGGACATATACACCTTCTCCACCAAGCTTGAATCCATTTTTACTACCATTACCAGGTTCACTTCCTGTTACATAGCCATTATTAAAAGCAATACTATTCTCAATAGTGACTGCACCAATTGCCCCAGTTCCTACTTTAGTGTATAGATCCCAACCATCGTCAATGTTATTATGTGAAATGGAACCCCGAAATATATTACCTTCTCCTACTGTCAATTTCGCTGCGAACCCGTCCGCATTATTTTCAGAAGGATCCCGATTATCGAATGTCATACTATTTAAAACAAGATTATTGGAAGGCCATTCCTCTATAGTATTTGCTTGATCTGTACGGCTTATCTGTAATCCGGTATCACCATTTTCATAAACAGCAACATTCTCAATAATATTATGACTACCTCCAATATGAAATCCTTTCATATTGGGGCCTGACCGTGTAAAATCAATCCCTTTAATGTGCCAATAATCTCCACTATGGACAACACCTTCTGTTCGGGTATCAAAATCAATGACTGGCCTATTGTCCGCCTCAGGATCGGCTATTAAAACTTTTCTGTCTTCTTCTGTTCCGTCATTGTACTTGGCAATCTCCAATCTTTTATTGCGAAGATAATGACCTTCCTGCACTATAATTTTCTGACCTTTTTGTACATAATCAATAGCCGTGTCTAAATCTAAAGGCTGCTCCCTTGACCCATCTCCCTTACTTGTACCATCTGGGGCAACGTAAATATTCCCTTCTTCACCCGCGTAAGTTTTCATTGACACAGTGAAATTTTGTATAATCGAACTGTAATCTGTCAGCTCTTGCGTATCATCAGGGACAAACACAACAGTAAAATTAGTATTGAGATTAGATTCTAGTGTTGTTTCAAGATCAACTAATTCATTTCCTGTAACATGGATATCTTCCGCAATAATATCATGTCCTTTCCTAACAGTCACTCTCCCATCAACATTTGATTTAAACATAAATGAATAGTCAGCATCTGCCGTTTTATCCAATGATACAATATCTAATTTAGGTGTAACTGGATCTTTTGGTGGTTCTACTTTCGGTGCATCTGTTTCTATAGCACTTACAGTCAAATCAATGTTACTTACTTCAATCGTCGCTACTCGTGCAGTATAAAAACCAACATACATTTTATCATTTTGAACGTTTAATATTTCTGGTTCAAAAATATGATGCTCTTCGCCATTATTTAGTTTCCCGACAAAACCACTATTTGTTTTTGCTAGTGTTAAACGATAATTTGTTTCCGTTGTTTCTAATGTTGGCTTCTGTTCGTCTATCATGATACGCTGTAGTCCTTGACTGCCTTCACCATCAGATGATAGTACGCCTGTTCTAGCCAAAAGCTGCGTTCCATTCGGATCTCTAGTGCCTCCACTAAACCCACCAACTGCAGCTATATTAGAAGCAAAAACAGCAGAGTCACCTTCTATTCCGATAGCATCTCTTGCCATCATACCGAACGACTCTTGTCCATCATGAGGGTCTTTAGCATAATTTATTACTTTAATATCTGCAGATAAAACAAAATTGTCTTGATTGGCATCTAATTCTGTATAATAATATGAAATACCATCATGATCTCCCGTAATTTTACCTCCATTTTCAGCAGCTAATTTCACTGCTCCATCATCTAATATTTCTACCGTATTATTCTTAGATGATGTAGATTGTCCGAAATGAGTTGACTTCCATTCATGTGCCTCTTGTTCACGAACAGTGACAGAATACGTTATAGCTGATAACCCATCAATGTTCGGCTCGATCTTTATCACATATACACCAGGTTTACGAGAGTCATATGAAGAAGCATCTATGGCAAAATCTGCTTCATCAAGTAATTCTACATCCCCATTGTCATACACTTTTGCGACCGTTAAATCATCACTTTGAAAGGTATCCCCAACAAAAAAGGTGGTTTGTGGATAGTCCTGTATTTCCATCTGTTGCAATTCTTTTTCTTTCACTGTAATTGGAACTGATGTTTCAGCTTGTTTGTACTGAATAGTAAGCTCCTTTTCTCCTATCGTTTCAGAATCAAAACCATGAACTTCTAAATCTGATGGTATCAACCTTACTGCATGCCCATCAGTGTAAATAGCATAGACGGCCATCCCTGAAAGATCGAGTTCATCCCCTAAGAAATAGATTAGCTTATTTGGAAGTTGACGCACCTCTAGTTCTTGAACCCTTTCTTCCATCACTTCGATCTCAAAGACTGTCGATACTTCCGGCCTCTCTATTGAAGTAACTACAACTTCATGAGTCCCTGGCTCATCTAGTACCGTACCTTCTCCTATCTCCTCACCATTAATACTTAGTGTATATAGCTCATCTGGTATTTCCTCTGTAATAAAGCCGTCATTATATGTAGCTTCAATGACTAAGCCTTCCGGATGAAATATGTCACCTACATAGTACTTTTCTTTAGCTGGGTAGTACTTGACTTCTAAACCTGTCACTGTATGAGGAACGATTTCGACATCGATAGTTTCAGTGACTCCATTATAATGAATGGTTAACGTATTAGTACCATTCTCACTATTATCAAAGCCCGTGACAACATAATCCTCTGGCGAAAGAATTTCTGTTGTACCGTCATCATATATTGCGGTCACTTCAAGGCCTGTTAAATCTAGTTCTTCACCAATTAAATACTCTCGCTTCTCCAAAAGTTCCTCATTAATTTCTAAACCGCTTACATTTTGTGACTCTATAATTGTAATGTCATCAAATCTAACTTTCGCTCCTCTTGCTGCATAAACACCAACATGTATATTTTCCGAAAAAATATCCTCTGCTGTAAATGTTTCGGTTTCTCCATTGGATTCAAGTAAGTACGTCTCGCCTGTTTTCTTTATAGATAATTGGTATACTTCATTCATTATAGGAATTTTATTATTTGCAAACCCTTCTAATTTTGCTAAGGAATCTCTTTTGTAAAAGCCTTTTATAACCTGATCTAATGCACCGACAGCTACATAGTTAGACTCATGTCCAACAGAACTGTGGTGCTCACCAATTTCATCTCTTAGCATTAATCCAAAGGAAACCTGATTATCAGGCTCAAAATATTCAACTGTAGCTGTTGCCTTTATTTCGAAATTGGATTGAGCAGAAATAGAATCATATAAAAAGGAGATTCCATCGACAGTGCTGGATATTTTACCGCCATTTGCCTCAATAGTTGCTACATTTTCGGAATGGAAAGTAGGATCTGGATTTTTGTCAATAGATGTATTGGAACCAAAAGCAACAAATTCCATACCACTTTCCCCCTGATTACTAGTAGTTTCGGCTGTAATATTGACTACTTGAAAATTAGATACTAAAAGGAGAGTTATTGCAAATATCGCAAACATTCGTTGATGTTTTTTCATCTCATCACCTTCCTAAAATTATTTAATTGTTAATAAACTACCAAAATCCTCCTTCCTATACTAGCCTCACCATATAACAACGTTGTTATTTTTGAGGTGAGTTTTACTCTAGACTCCATTTCTTATAACAAAAATTGTAAACGTATACATATGTTCAGTCAATAGTTTCCAAAAATATCGACATATTACACTGTAAAATAAATCTTTTTTACCATTTGATAAGGTCCTGTTATGTTTTTGGCATAGTAAAAATTGATCACAAGGATAACCATTATTGATTCTCCGGGCATTTCATCCTTCAGATATAACTCATCCCAAAACTAAGAAAAACCGGTAAAGCACACCCGGTCCTGTCCAAAGTAGTTATTTTGACATGAATAATAGGCGTAACAACCGCTGCGGCTTGCCCACTTCGCTTTACAAAAGTGGATCTTCAGATCACCCTGATCCTACAGGAGTCGAAGTGGACGCCTATGCTAAATAACGTTCTAGATTGTTTTAACGTATGGACATTACGTCTTTTATTTCACACTATATAAAACCACAAAAAGTTAGCTGATACATACATTATAGAGCTGTTTCATAGCGGAGGCCGCCCGCTTCAACTCCTGTGGAAACTGTTTTACCTGAAGATCCACTTTTTCAAGCGGTTATTGCTTGGAAAAGTTAGCTGAAGGTAAAACACCACGGAAAGGGAAGCGGGCAGCCGGAGCGATGCTTTCCGTCTACATATCATTTCAAAATGACCATCTATGATACAAAAACACTATCATGCTGCGTATTGTATACTGTCCTTATAAAGCACAAAAAGGAGATTAGCTTGCATACTAATCTCCTTCTTCTTCATCATACGGCTTACTGTTTTTAATAAAAAAGGATAGAATTAAACCTATTAAGGTGATAATCGAAAGGACTAAAAAGGCTGTATTCGCGCCAGTTATCCCTGGGAATTGATCACCGCTTTGTTCAGCAATTGATTCTGCCTGTGTTAATACTGTAACGATAATTGCCGTACCAACAGATGCTGACACATTACGCAATGTATTATCCATTGCTGCACCATGGGCAATTAGTTTTTTTGGTAATTGATTTAAACCAGCAGTCGCTGCAGGCATCATTACCATAGAAATACCTAGCATTCTAATTGCAAACACAATTGTCAAATACGTAATCGATGTTTTATCATCTAAAATCGTGAATAGGAATGAGCCGATTACCATTAATGAAAAGCCTACAATCGCAAGCCATCTTGCACCAATTTTATCAAATATCCGTCCTGTTATCGGAGACATAAAGCCGGTAATTAGTGCACCTGGTAAAATAACCAGCCCTGATTGTACGGCCGTAAAATCCCTAGCTTCCTGCATGTACAACGGCACAAGAGTTTCCACTGCAATTAACCCCATAAATGCAATCATACCAAGCGTTACTGTTAATGGGAAAATCGAATAAGTAAAGACTCGAAACTCTAACATTGGGTGTCGTAATTTCAATTGTCTTAAAATAAACCAGATTAGTGAAATAACCCCTATTATTAAAACAACAATCGTAATCGGGGAGCCCCAACCGTTATTCCCAGCACTTGTAAAGCCATATAACAGCCCACCAAACCCTAGTGATGATAAGATAATCGATGGGATATCTAGCTTTGGTTTCGAAATCTCGGTTACATTTTTCATCACAAAATATGCGATGATGATATCAATAATAGCAATAGGCAATATTATGTAGAATAAGACGCGCCATGAATAATGTTCTGTAACCCATCCTGATAATGATGGACCAATTGCTGGAGCAAAAGAGATAACTAACCCTACTAATCCCATAATTGATCCCCGTTTATTAACTGGGAATATCATAAGAAATACAGTTTGCATTAATGGTAACATCACACCTGCACCAGCAGACTGAATGACCCGTCCAGCTAATAATACAGCAAAATTCGGTGCTAATGCTGCTACCAACGTACCGAAAGTAAATACAGTCATTGCAGTAATAAATAATTGCCTCGTCGTAAATCGATCTATCAGAAACGCACTAATAGGAATCATTATTCCATTTACTAGCATAAAAATCGTCGTTAACCATTGTGCTGAGTTAGCAGTAATTCCCATTTCATTCATAATCGGAGGAATTGCTGTAATCATTAACGTTTGATTCAATATCGCGATAAAAGATCCTGCCAGTAACAATGCAACGATAGTTCCTCGCTTTTGAACAGTTGTAGTCATTCTCTCACTCCCTTATTGTGCGTGTTCAAAAAGTTGCTGAATGAGATGACTTTTTGAACATCTTCTTTTAAATTACTTCTAGTCACGAAAGTTATTGTATGCCCTTTTACATCAAAATGCAAAAAATAGAAACCGAAAAACAGTTTCTATTTTAACCAGCCCTTTTCATTCACTTTTGCAATCGCCTCAATACGATTATCCACCTCTAGTTTATCTAGAATAATAGATATATAATTCCGAACCGTTCCATTGGATAAAAAAAGTTCTTTTGCAATAGTTTTTGTCGTTTTTCCTTCCGCTAACAATTTCATTACTTCGATTTCTCTTCTTGTTAGAGGGTTCTCTTCCGAAAAGGCGATATCTATTAATTCCGGTGAATAAACCCGTTTTCCTCTCATAATTTGGCGAATCGACTGTGCCAAATCCTCACTAGGACTATCCTTTAATAAATAGCCACTAACACCGGCATTTCTTGCTCTTTCGAAATATCCCGGTCTTGCGAATGTCGTGAGGATTACTACTTTACAAGCGTGGTTTCGTAACTGTTCCGCTGCATCCAGCCCTGTCATTACCGGCATTTCGATATCCATTAAGCAAATATCTGGCATTTCTTCTTTTACTAAAGCCAATACTTCTTCCCCATCATTGGCTTTTCCGACCACTTCCATATCTTCCTCTAAATCCAACAAAGCACCTAGCGCTCCTAATAACAACTGTTGATCTTCAGCTAGCACAATCCGGATCACAGCTCTTCCTCCTCTTCTATCTGTTTCAAAACTTTCGGAACAGATATATACACTTCAAAACCATCTTTTTTTCTCTTGATAGCTAATGTCCCATTGACAAATTCCAGCCGCTCTTTCATTCCTTTTAAACCATTTCCATAGCTCCTATTACTCGCATTACCGATACCATTATCAACCACTGCCAGTTGTATAGCCTGATTTGTTTCGGTAATATTAATCAAACAGGAAGAAGCATGGCTATGCTTCACTACATTGGTTACTGCTTCTTTTAAACACATACTTAACACGTTTTCTAAAAAAAGCGGGAGATGATCGCCATCAGCTTCAAATGTAATCTCTGACCCTATTTCTGCTGCATCTAGTAACTGCTTGGCATGTTCCACTTCTTCACTTAATCGGATACTTCTCATATTGGAAACCATTTCGCGAACTTCTTTCAATGCTTGACGAGCAGTGTCCTGCACATCTTGCAGCTCTTTTTTGACAGCTTTAGGATCTTTTTCGACCAGTTTGGCAGATAATTCACTTTTTAATCCAATCATCGATAACTTTTGCCCCAATGTATCATGTAAATCTCTTGCAATCCGATGCCGTTCTTCTATAATCGCTAATTGTGATATTTTTCTATTCGCATCTTCCAACTGTCCTTCCAATTTCTCCTGTTTTAATCGATTATAGCGATTTATCGGGATTAATATAACCCCTAAAATAGTCATAATTAAAAAGGGAATTTGACTTAAAAACAAGGAATAATTTAGTAAAAATCCTGCTGTCATCGCTCCAACAGTAGTAACGAGATGGATAACATACATCGTAATAAAACCTGCTTTACTGCGAATATTTCCTATATAAAAAGCAATGAATAGTGCAAAATAAACATATCCAAATAACATCGTCATCATGATATTTATCACAAATTCAATACTTAATCCTATGTATACCAATGGACCGTGCGAATTAAAAGTCATCCAATACACACCAAAAAACAACATTGTTGCGGCTATTCCTGCCGCAATCTCCCAAAGGGAAGTGGAATGGAAGATAAAATAAAATGGCAACACACAAAAAATGATCCAGATATATAAACTTAACCCCGTGTTCCGAGGGAATATATCATACCAATGCCTCATTGAAATCACCTCACGTAGGATAAACATGTACATTTATTGTTTATCTATATTTTGTTCTCCTGGCAAATTTGTCTATCATCTCTGTTTTTATGACAAATACTTAATGAATCTCAGCACTTCACTTTCAGATATAAATAACCCCCATCACCATTGTACCAAAAAGAATTGGAACAATGGGACAGGGGGAATTTATCAGGAACGAATTGTCTGCCTACCTTTAGTCGAAGGTAACGAAATATTTGATTTCTTTTTACTTCGCTGTTTCATTTCCTTAAAACTAATAAAAGTCTTTTGCTCTTCATCATATAGTCGAAAGCGAATTGATTCCAAGCTTGTCTTCAAGGTAATTGTTGTTGCCTTTTGCAATGGCGGTGTTTCTTGGTGCGCCTTCTCCAAATGGTAGTTCGGCACTCTTGGTGCTAGATGATGAACATGATGATAACCAATATTCCCTGTCATCCATTCCAACCATTTTGGCAACTTATAATAAGAGCTTCCGTCCACAGCAGCCTTCACATAATCCCATTCCGATTCATTCTCAAAGTAGGAATCCTCGAATTGATGTTGAACATAAAACAACCAAATACCAAGAACACCTGCTACATATGCAATCGGTAGTTGGACAAGTAAAATCGCCTGCCATCCTAATGTCAGCACGATAATCGCATAGATTGCAACTAACATAAAGTTGATTAAATACGTATTCCAGCGCTCTTTCTTACGAGCATCTTTCCGATTAAAGCGATTTTCATACAAGAATAATGAAAATGGACCTAAACCGAACATCACAAAAGGATTACGGTATAAACGATATTGTAACCTTTGCCATTTACTAGCTTGTTCATATTCATTAACTGTCATAATCCAAATATCACCAGTACCACGTTGATCTAAGTTTCCACTTGTTGCATGGTGAATCGAATGCTCTCTTTTCCATTTTTCAAAAGCAAAATGAGTAAGAACACCTGTCAATGTTCCAATCACACGGTTCCATTTCTTATTTTTGAAAAAGGATTGGTGGGCACAATCATGAAAAATAATGAATGTTCGTACCATAAATCCTGCCGCAACAACTGAGAATGCAAGACTCAAGAAAATGGAGACCGACAAACTTTGATATGCCAAAAACCACAATATAAAAAATGGTGGTATCGTGTTGAATAATTGAATCATGCTTGTTTTTGTTTTCGATGTTGCATACGGCATGACATCTTTTCTTAATTTCGCTTGTTTTTGTTTGCTCATCATCATCCCTACTTTCGAAGCTTACTATATATGCAGTTTACTCCAATTTAAGCTATTTTATAAGACGCAATTGTCAGCACTTTAAAATGACATTTGTCATGTATGGAGTAACATTTTTCCATGATTGGAAATACTCTATCCTGCTATTAGCAAACCGACTTACTGCTTTACATAGTATATAGGTTTACTACGTAAGAATATTGCACAAATCTCAGCACAAAGATAAATGTAAATGTTGATAAAAACAACGTGTATATAGTAATATCTTAACAATTTTTCACATAATATAGCTTCAAGTACTCCACAAAAACTCCAAAATTGACTTCCATACGAATGTAACCTGAACTTTTCACAACTTGTATTACTCTCAAGTAAATCATGGTACTTTAACTTTGTTTATCCTTAGGACTAACTAAGTTATCTTATTTGGTATTGGTTAGCCATCAACAGCTAATTAATATAATAAAGAATTATAGGAGGGTTAATGAGTAATGCTAAAAAAGTATGCGCTTTCATTATTGTTTTTCGTCCTCTTTATTTGTTTAGCTGCATGTTCAGAAGACGATGAATCCAGTGGATCAGGTGATAATGGCTCTGGTGGATCAGATGGTTCCGGTGAAAATGTAGAGTTAACAATGTGGGTTTTCCCGGGAATGGGAATCGATGAACAAATTGAACGATACCAGGAAGAGAACGGAAATGTCACAATTAATATCCAAGAAGCAGAGTATGCCGATCACCATCAAAACTTACTAACAGCTCTAGGTGCCGGTTCAGGTGCCCCGGATGTTGCAGTTGTTGAATCAGCTTATATAGAACAATTTAAAGTCAATCCTGATCAATTCCATAATTTAAATGACTACGGTGCAGAAGATATTAAAGGTGATTTTCTGGAATGGAGATGGCGCGAAGCCTCTTCTCCTGATGGCTCGTTCGTATTAGGAATTCCAACAGATGTTGGTCCGATGGCAATGGCATATCGAATGGATATTTTTGAAGAAGCTGGCTTACCAACTGATCCTGATGAGGTATCCAGTCAATTAAGCACATGGGAAGATTATATTGAGGCTGGTAGACAGATACAAGATGCTACCGGCGGATATATGTTTAATCATATTGCTGAAATTTACGGTGTTATTCGTGATCAAGGAGAAGAGCAATATTTTGATGAAGAGAACAATTTGATTATTGAAGAAAGTGAACAAATTGCTAAGGCATGGGAATTAGCTGTTGAAGCAATTGACATTCAACCAGGGATCGAAAGGGAATCCACTGAATATGGCGCTGCGTTAGCTCGAGGCGATTTTGCTACGGTTTTCTTACCACCGTGGATGTTGCAACGCATTAAAGATGATGCCCCAGACACAGAAGGATTATGGAATGTCGCTCAAATTCCTGAGGCTTCCGGAAACTGGGGTGGCTCATTGCTAACAATTCCTGCCCAAAGTGATCATCCTCAAGAAGCATATGACTTTATTTCCTGGCTAATGGCTCCAGAGCAACAATTGGAAATTTTCAAAAGCTATGGGAACTTTCCATCTACACCAGAATTGTATGATCATGAAGAAGTGCAAAACTATAACGATCCATTCTTTACCCGTGATGATTTAGGGGTAATGTTCGGTGAAGCTGCTGAACGTGTTGAATATGTTTACCGCTCACCAGACACTTCAACTGTTAACACGATTATCGATGATGCTCTTACATCGATACATGATGGTTCGGTAACCCCGGAAGAGGCGTGGAATAATGCCTTAGAAGAAATTGACAGGCAAATATCACGTTAGCACTCATATAGAAGGGTAAGAAGCTGACACTTCGCTTCTTATCCTTCTCATACTAAGAATTGGTAAACAAAGGAGGTAAAAAAATGGTTGAGCATAATACCGTACACTCCGAAGTCGATAATAAGACTAAGAAAAAGTATCGTCCTAAAATACATGATGCCCTATCAGGATACCTGTTTATATCACCCTTCTTTATCCTTTTTGCAATTTTTGGTGTTTATCCATTAATTTTTACAGCATACTTATCCCTTCACAAATGGAACGTGCTCGGTGAAAGAGAATTTATTGGGGTATCCAATTATCAAGCTCTGCTTACAAATGATCCTTTATTTTGGAAATCAGTAAGTAACACGTTTAGTATATGGGTTATTTCTACCGTTCCTCAATTAATTCTCGCATTAATATTAGCATTTATTTTAAATCAAGCCTTCTTAAAAGCAAAAGGCATTTTTCGACTTGCTGTCTTCATGCCTAATATCACGTCCGTTGTTGCTGTTGCTATTATTTTCTCCGCTATGTTCGGAACTAACTATGGTGTCATCAATTATGGCTTAACCTTATTTGGATTAGAGCCTTATGATTGGAAAGGGTCATATCTCGGAACACAACTGGCAATATCGGCTATGGTTATGTGGCGCTGGGTTGGATACAATACGATTATCTATTTAGCAGGACTTCAAGGAATTTCCAAAGATTTATATGAAGCGGCCACTATTGATGGCGCCAGTAAAACACAGCAATTTCTTTATTTAACCATTCCATTAATGCGACCGATTATCCTATTTACCGTTATTTTATCAACAATTGGTGGTATGCAGATCTTTGCTGAGCCACTATTATTTGGGCGTGGTGCCAGTAATCAAGGATTAACCATGACGCTATATTTATATGAAGAAGCATTTACTCGCTTTTCCTTTGGATACGGTGCTGCTATCGCTTGGGTTTTATTTGTCATCATCATTTTGTTCTCATTATTTAACATGTTCCTAACACAACGGATCAAGTCTTAGAAGGAGGGGATCCCCATTGAGAGAAGTAGGAGAAAAGAAAGTACCTAAGTTTTTCTTATACATTTTTTTAACCTTCGCATCCATTATCTCTATCTTTCCTTTTTACTGGATGTTCGTCATCGGCTCTAATACGAATTCAGAAGTAAATAAAATACCTCCAGCATTATTGCCAGGCCCGAATTTTGTTGAAAACATGCAAAAGGTATTTGAACGAATTGATTTCTTTGGCTCACTGTTAAATTCCTTCATCATATCTACAACCATCACGATTGCCGTTCTGTTCTTCTGTTCACTAGCAGGATTTGCATTTGCAAAAATAGATTTTAAATATAAAAATTTCTTTTTCATCTTTCTATTAGCTACCATGATGGTGCCACCACAACTTGGGTTAATTCCATCTTTTATGATTATTAGTGCCCTAGGATGGGTGGATCAACTACAAGCAGTTATTGTACCAGGTATGGTAAACGCATTTGGTGTATTCTTCATGCGTCAATATATTGCCAGCTCGATTCCAAACGATTTAATGGAGGCAGCTAAAATAGACGGTTGCGGTAACTTCCGTATTTACTGGAATATTGTTGTTCCCGCTATTAAACCCGCATTCGCCACACTTGGTATTATTACGTATATGAACTCCTGGAATGATTTCTTGTGGCCACTTGTAGTATTAAAGGATAAAAGTTCACATACGATACAAATTGCGCTTAGAACATTGAACGATGCTTATACAACGGATTATCCGATGATTTTAGCGGGTACGTTTCTCGCGACGATTCCTATTTTAATTGTCTTCTTGATTTTTAATAAGCAATTTATAGCAGGTATAACGGAAGGTGCCGTAAAGAGTTAACAGGAGGAATGAGCATTGGAGAAATTAAATTGGTTGGTAGTATGGTTATGGGAAATAATTAAAATTCAATGCTATTGTTATTTGTATATCCTTCGCGGAGGAGTGGTACTAGGGTTATTCCCTGCGATCACTGCTACTTATGCTTGTATTCGGCAGCTTTACATTCACAACAGTTATCAACCTCTTAAACAATCAATGAAAAAATACTACAAGGATAATTTTAAGGTTGCTAATCTAACAGGGTGGTTACTATCCACCTTTAGTGTACTAGTTTATTTCAATTGGTATTATGTTCCCCAAGTGGCTAATACGATTGTTAAAATTCCGTTATATGGTGTTTTAACTACTTTTACACTAACCCTGATTATTTGCTGGATATATATACTACCAACCATTACTCATTTTAAAGCTGGTACATTCGAGTATTTTTACATAGCTGTCATGGTTGGCTTAAGCAACTTATCACACACTGTATTGCAATTTCTCCTCATGATTATCCTTTACTTTCTGGCATTTCAGTTTATCCAGATTAGTATTTTTACCTTTGTACCGATATTAGCATTGATACAGCAGTATATTTGTCTATTTGTTTTTAATCGAACAACTAGGAATAAAGAAAGCAGTTATATCCCTTCATGAACGTTTTACCCCTGTTTCCGCGAAAGAAACAGGGGTATATTTTTCCTTAAAGGGTGATATTTGCTGATCTTCTCGTAAAATCAACATCTTGGTAATACGTATTTTTAACCAAAATATTTGGGCCTAAGCATTTAACCGCCGGACAATGGCAGTTCAATGTTTTTGCTGTTTTCGATTCCATCCAACGCTCGTAAGAAGTTTGTAACGGGGTGTTTTGAATATTACCGAGCGATGGCTCCGCGTCATCGCCAAAATCGGTCACAATCACTTCTCCAGAAAAAATATTAACATTAAGACGAGATCTCCCGTCCGGATCATTCCGTACCGTTACGTTTTTCTCCTTGTATAATCGTTTTAATAAAGCAAGCTCTTCTTCATTGCTGTTACATGGGTAAAATGGCAATGTTCCAAATAACATCCACATTGAATCGTCTCGATGATCGAGTAGCCGCTCAATGCCTTCTTGCATCTCTCTTAAATTGAGTGTTTCCAAGTTGCTAGCAAAATCTACTGGATACATGGGATGAATCTCATGGCGTGTACACCCCATTTCCACTACATGATCGTGGATCGACTCTAAATAAGGAAAAGTCCGTTTGTTCAGCATTGTCTCAGCAGAGACCATCACACCTTCTGCAGCAAGTCGTTGAGAATTTTCAACCATTCGTTCAAAATACTTTTTACGGTTCTCTTCAGTGGGCTTTCGCTCCATATTCGCAAAACCTGTTTCCGCAAATTCCTCATGCGTTCCCCAATTATGTGAAATATGTAGTACATCTAAATAAGGAATGATCGCTTCATATCGCGAATAAGGCAATGTTAAGTTTGAATTAATTTGTGTTCGAACGCCACGCTCATGTGCATAACGCAGCAACGGCACCACATATTCTCGCACTGATTTTTTAGACATCATCGGTTCTCCGCCAGTAATACTTAATGTGCGTAAATGCGGTATTTCATCTAATCGTTGCTTTAACAAAGAAAATGGTAATGCATCCGGATCCTTATCACGCAACGTGTATCCAACAGCACAGTGTGCACATCGCATATTACACAAATGTGTGGTGGTAAATTCTATATTGGTTAACGTCATCTCCCCATATTGTTCCATGTCCATGTAAGCTTCCCATGGATCATAATCTGGAGTAATCGGACGCTTTACTTCATTTACAAACGTCATAATCGTAAACTTCCTTTCTACTAACCTTCATGACCATTGTAACAAATATATAGATTTATTTCTTTAAGCTAATAAGAAAAACCGGCAACCCCCACCAGCCCTTTATTACTTGGGTAGTAATGATGAAATATTTGAACAGCTTGACCACCACTCCGGCTGCCCACTTCCCTTTCCGTGGAGTTTGCCCTTCGCTAAGTTCTGCTCTACAACTCTAGCATGAAGTAACATTGCTGGTTTTATACTTATGGATAGCGATTCTTGCTCTTATCTATTTTATAAAAGTCAACCTATTACTTCTGACACGAATTATTGCACCTTCTCATAGCGGAGACTAATTACGTAGACTCCTGCGGGAATAGGGCGAGCCGAAAATCCACTTTGCAAAGTGAATTTCTTTGTAAAGTTAGTTGAGGCCGTCCCCGCGGAAAGCGAAGTAATTAGTCGGAGCGTTGCCAATATACATCAAACATTTCAAAATAACTACTTGGCTTAACGCAGTCATTGCACTGATTTTATACTATCTTACCTTTTAAGAAAAGCGAACCGATGATGACTTAGCGTAGGACGTTCGTAGCTAAACAGGAACCCAAATTTTATACTTTCTTTCCTTGGAAGTTTGATTTACAGCTCAGTAGTTAATATATGAAGTAAAGGAGGTATCATCATGTCACAATTCTTATTAATCGCAGCCATTCTTTTTATCATCATTCATTTAGTCTATTTTTTCCGAAATAAGACCTATAAGAAAAGTTATTTTAGTACCGCACTCTTTATGAAACTATTTTTTGTATTGGGTGGTGTTACATTTGGCTTTGCTCTGCTTTATTATGCTTTATCTTTTGAGGAAACAGTGATTGTGCACGACTTATCGGCAGAAACTCCTATTGAGCACAGCTTTAGCAATCTATTATATTTTAGCGGTGTCACCATTCTTTCTATTGGTTATGGAGATATGATTCCCGTTAATACTGCCAGGTTCTTTGCTTTATTGCAAGCAGCGATTGGTGTATTGTTGCCCACTGCTTATTTTATAAAGGCATTAGATCAATCTAGAGACGAATAATATATGCTAAACTTGTAAAAAGCTCCACCCCTACAAAATGACAGCCACTTTTTCCTCCATTAATAACCAAGTGCTATGCCATCACTCCTTGGGTCACTTCCGGCAAGTTTGATATTTTCATCAGTTATTAAGATCGCTCCGGCGTGCCCATTATATCACTGTAGCTCTCTACTAACTCAATATTGTGGCCTTTTTTTCTTAACGCTGCTTGAACTAATGGATCGATTCTATTCTCTAATTTCAGTATATTAGAACTAACTCTCTTGTACAGCATATTGGTAATCGATTATTCTAGTTACTAGCGCTGCTTGGGTCTGCGGTTGATCTTCACCCCATCGTTCCATATACAAGGTATGACCGGTTGTTTTTAAACAACATTGCTGTATTAAGCGTATGAAAGGTCCGTTTTTTAGGTTATAATCGATTGACTGCTAAAAAGCTCCCGCTATTTTGCAGCAAAATCCCAAACTCTGGAGGCACCACTGCAGCACTATATTCATGATAAATGCTTTGAATCATCGATACCGCACTTTCCCATTTATCTACTATACCAAACCACACCGCGTCTCCTCTTGAATCAATGCGGTAAATGCTCCCGCTTCTTCTTTGTTCTCCTTCAACTAATTGTTGGCCATACTGTTTCGATAACAATTGATCAATAGCTGGCGTTGTATACTCCGTGTCTGTCACCCACTGATCATATGAGGATAGACAACCCCTAGCGTAGCAGCATGTATTACGTTACCACCTTTTTGCAATATTTTCATACCTGCTTGGGAAGCTAAGTAGTGTGGGGTAGTAACTACCCCATTTGTAGCCATTACCGTTGACCGATAAGCCTTCATACGATTGCTTCTAATTAACTTTAGTCATTTAAACAAGAATATCGTTTTCCTTTGTTAAATAATAAAACAATTATAATTAACTATAGTAAAATAAATATGTTAAGATAACAACAAACATAAAGAAAAAGGAGACAGCACAACGATGAAACACTTCCATATTTTTTGGGCATTTTTTAAAGTTGGTATTTTAGGCTATGGTGGTGGTCCTTCTTCCATACCACTTGTTCATAAAGAAGTCGTCGATTACTATAAATGGATGGATGATGAAGAGTTTTCTGATATTCTTGCAATCGGCAACACACTCCCGGGACCGATCGCAACAAAAATGGCTGGGTATATCGGGTACCGTGTCGCTGGATGGTTAGGTGCAATAAATGCTGTATTATCAACGACTATACCAACTATTATCGCGATGATCGTTTTACTCGTTTCATTAAGCAGTTTTAGTGAATTACCTTGGGTAATCGGGATGACACACGCAATTGTACCTGTTGTCGGTGTCATGCTCGCTATACTAACTTGGGATTTTGTCAAAAAAGGAACAAAAGATTTAGGTTGGAAGTTAAATGTAGCCTTGATTATCGGAAGTACTGTTTTGCTACAATTACTTAACATTCACCCAGCAATTATTATCATGGTATTATTGATAATTGCTTTTACGACAACACCGAAACAAGAAGGGAATGATAAATAACAATGATTTATTGGGAAATTTTTATCGCCTTCTTCATACCTGGAATCGTTGGTTATGGCGGAGGTCCCGCAAGCATTCCTTTAGTTCAAAATGAAGTAGTGAATCGCTATGAATGGTTAAGCCTTTCCGAATTTGGGGAGGTACTTGCTATCGGAAATGCGCTCCCAGGTCCAATCGCTACGAAGATGGCAGGATATATCGGTTATGAACAAGCAGGCATACTCGGTGCAAGTGTGGGGATTTTCGCAACAGTAGCACCTTCTCTTATTTTAATGATTATTTTACTTAGTATTTTAAATAAGTTTAAAAGCTCACCTAAAGTAAAAAGAATGACAATGGTTATCCGGCCTACAATTGCAGTACTACTAGGTATTTTAACGTTTCAATTCTTTTTCCAATCCTACGAGAACGAAGGAACATTACAAACCATATTATTAATCGTACTTAGCTGGCTTTTCTTAGTGAAATTCAAAGTCCATCCCGCATTCGTGATCATCGGAGCATTGGGATATGGTGCCATTTTTTTAGCATGACAGATTAAGCGCCCATTTTAAAGGGCGCTTTCTTATAATTTCATGCCTTTTCTATTCTTAAACCGTCGTAATAGAATATGACTTTCCACTCTAGTGATACCTTCTAAACTATATAATTCTTCGTTAATAAATGACTCCAGCTTTTTGAAATCCTCTACCAACACATGCATATGCAACGTGCTCGGTCCCGTCATTTGATAACAACTAGCAACACTTGGGTTATCTGCCAGATTTTGAGCTACCTCTACTAAGGAAGACGGCTCGCAATCCACTTCAAAAAAAGCAGACACTTGTTTACCTACTTTTTCAGAATTAATGACAGCACTGAATCCTTCAATAACCCCTTCCTCAATTAATTGATTTACCCTTTCGCGGACCGCTACTCTGGACAAGCCTAATTCTTTACCGATATCTACATAAGACATGCGGCCATTTCCCACTAATAATTCTAAGATTTTCTGATCCTTTTTATCCATTTTCACCTTGAGCACCCTTTCGCACAACTATATAGGTATAGCATGCTATTTGGTTAACAAAATGTCAAGAAAAGGTCTTTTTTCTTTCGAAACGAAAAAAGTTTCAGAAATTCCTGGACCGAATTGTGGTTGAACATCACGAATCCAGTCTCCATGATTCCTACAAATCTCACATCCTTTTAATATTAGGAATGTTTCCATCCAAGCCTGTAACCCTTCAGCAGATATTAACAATTCCTCTCTTCTTAAATGTGGTAGATCAATCTTTTCTTTTCACTCTTGTATCGGTATTTCTACCATATCCCATACTTCCCTCGGGAATATCATGTTGTAAAATTTTCTGAGTGATGACTAGGTTGCTCAAGCAAAACTTCAGCTACATCCGGAATGATCTCGATATCGTCAGCCTTAATCCCAACTGTGTCAAAGCTCTCAGCAAGTGGTATAACACCATTAACGGATGTTGCATTATGAGAAGGTCGAAAACCGTAGATTCCAAAATAGATCTTCATAATTCGAACACTACCACCAATATCAGTTCCTATTGAGAAGTCTACTAATCCAGCAGTTCCTGCTACAACTGATCCACTAGAAGACCTACCAGGAATTCTTTCAACTTTAAGATTAACTTAAAAAACATCGATGACCTGCTTGGAATGAAAATGGCCTCAAATTAAAAACATCAGACAGCATATCTCCTAAGTAATTATCTTTATTTTACTGAAACCTTTTTACTATTACTTACGTCTAACATTTGTAACAAAAAAATCCTTGGAAAGGAATGGTTTTTATGCAAATGTTGGGTAAAGCTTTACTAACATCATGTGTTCTCATTATTGGATTTTTTCTTTATACTTCAGACATCGATGCTTCAGAGCAAACTACTCCTCAAATCAAAGAGGATATTATTAGTGTCCAATCAACTAACTACATCAAAGAGGGGAATTCTTCTATAAGAAAATTAGATTCGAAAAGAATTGGGAGCAATTGTGATACATCTAGTTATTCATCTGTTCAGAAAATTACTTGCACGATTAACTTACAAGTCAAAAATAAATCAACGGGGCAATGGGTAAATACGGGCAATAGTAAAAGATTTGTTGACAATTCCAGTTCCTATGTTAGTGGTAGTGTCCATTTTACAATCGTGAAGGGCTATGAATATCGTATTCGCACTGTCCACTCCATTACGCATAATAGTAGCTATGAAAGCTTAATCTCCGTAACACCGGGATTAAAATTTTAAAAAAGTAAAATGGATTATTGATTTAGAGGCAAAAAAAGAGTTTCGTATATTGAATTTGATACGAAACTCTTTTTAACTTTCTTCAGACATTTTGTAAGTGTCGGTAGTTCAATAATCTATAGATTCGGCGACTTTAATAAGTTGTTCTTTATTTTCCGAGCCTTCTAGGAGCCAGTTCGTTTTTGGCGTGCTCCATATGATTTGTATATGACCATCCATAAATTCTATCAAACGTGCCTCTCCACCATCTAGTTCGATTGTTTTAATTTCTGTGTCCTCATTATCAACTACTTTAGCAGCAGAGAAATCATCAGGTTGATACGTTTGATATAGCATTATTACATCGTTATCGTTCAGATTGTTTACATATTCAAGCTGAACCTCTCCTGCTGATACCTCTTCATAAAACACAGTAACTGATTCTAATTGATAACCGTCAGGTAAATAAGAGGGAGCAAAAATATTAAAATCTGTTTCGTCTTGCGCCTCTTCGAATGTCATCTCTTTGCTTTCTCCCGGAACTGCATTTGTTGTAATGTTATCAAAATCAGGAAGAGCATCCGTTGATGGTTCCTTTTCATTTGTTGTTTGGGTAATTTGTGTCTTATCACCTTCTGTTGTGACAAACATGTTCACAAACCAATCAAAAGCTTGCATTTGATTAGTTTGAACAAAAGCAGAGCCCATCACAATAACTATAATCATTGCTACCGCTAACAAACTTTTCTTCGGGATCTTCTTCTGATGTTGATTAGTTTGCGATATTTCACTTATGATTGTCTCCCAATTTTCATCCTTGGAATGCGGTGCCTCTTCTACTTGCTGGTAATCCTCGTTAAGCCATTCCTTCCAGTTTTGTTCTTCATTCATCTTTATTCACCACCAATCCATTGCCGTTTTGGATCACGTTGTACTTTCTCTTTTATCTTATTTCTTGCACGATGAAGTCTTGTTTTTACAGTAGATTCATTTATATGTAATGAATCTGCAATTTCCTTAATGGATAAGTCATGGATATATCTTAACAAAATGATTTCTCGGTATTCTGCTTTTATCTCCTTTAATGATTCCAACAATTCTTCTTTTACTAAATTATTCTCTACAATATGTGAGGTGTCCAAACCTTTTTCTTTCATATTTCTTTCTTGTATCGTGATATCTTCTGTTAGCACTTCGCGTGCTCCTTTTCGTTTCCTTAATACATCAATGGCAGTTCTTGTAGCAATAGTGGAAAGCCAGGCACCCATCCGTTCTCTATCTTCCAAGCGGTGCATATGTTTATAAGCTTTCACAAACGTTTCTTGTAAAGCATCTTGAGCTAAATGGCTATCTTTTGTAATAAAATAGACATCACGGTAAACTCTCGAATAAAACATATCATATACTAGACGGAATTCCTCATGTGTAGGTTCCGATTTTTTAAATATTTTTTTCAGCATCCTATTTACACCTTCTTCCATCAATCATACAAATTATAACATTTTCTTCAAAAGATTAAACCATTTATAAATCTCTTTTTTTGATCATTTTTTTTGTAACTTTTTTCATATTGCTGCGTGATATAGTTAGAATAGAAAGGAGGAGCAAATGGGATCAACTGATCAAATATATCAAAAATATTTTCAAGATATTTATCGCTTTCTCCTTAAGGAATCAAACATTATGGTGTTGTTATTACAGGACCGTCAAAAGAAATTTTATCTTTGGAAGAAATTAATGCTATTGCTGTGTTACAAATCGATGAAGCAAGACTTTGGAATTGGATGAGTAGAGAGTAGCAGAAAAATTTTGCTCTCTTTTTGTCTGCTGTCATGCTACATTGACAACCAAACTACTTACAACTAGAATAATAACAATGGTGGTGAACGAGAATGATAAACACTCGCTTTTCAGTAGCAATACATATCCTTACACTTGTTGCAACGCAAAATGATAAAGGTGTTACATCAGATTTCATAGCAAGGAGTGTTAACACAAACCCTGTCGTCATTCGGCGTATTGGTTCTTTATTAAAAAAAGCAAACCTGTTAAAAGGTGGACCTGGTGTAGCCGGCTATTCTCTCGTAATAGAACCTTCAGAAATTACGTTACTAGATATATATCGAGCTGTAACGTCAGAGGGAGAATTATTTGCAGTGCACGATCACCCTAATCCGAATTGCGACGTTGGCAGAAATATTCAAGCCACACTGGACATTTCTTTAACCCGTGCACAAAAAGCTATGGAAAATGAATTAAACAAGCAAACATTAGCTGATATTATTCAACATCTCTCTATACAATAAGGAGATGTTTTTTTATTGACTTCAACACAAAATGTAACTATAATTGTTACAATTAATCCAAAGGAGGAATTGACAATGAAAATTGGAATTATCGGGGCAACTGGGAAATCTGGTAAACTGATTACACAGGAAGCACTTCATAGAGGACACGAAGTTACTGCAATTGTACGTAGTCCGGAAAAAGTGGACAATAAAGACGTCGATATCGTGAAAAAAGATATATTTGATATGAAGACCGAGGATATTAAAGACTTTGATGTTGTTGTCAATGCTTATAATTCCCCACAAGGTGAAGAGCATCTACATATCGAAGCTCATCGTGTATTAATCCATGCTTTCCAAGGAACTGATACACGCCTTATCGTTGTTGGTGGCGCAGGTAGTCTATATGTTGATGAAGAACAAACAACACATTTATACGACACACCTGACTTTCCTGATTTCGTATATCCATTAGCTTCCAACATGGGTGAAGCATTAGAGGAATTAAAACAAACAGAAGATGTCAAATGGACACACTTAAGTCCTGCAGCAATGTTCGATCCAGAAGGGAAACGAACTGGCTCCTATCAAAAAGGAAAAGAAAATGTCATCACTAATAAAGCAGGAGAAAGCTATATCAGCTATGCAGATTACGCCATCGCTCTACTAGATGAGATTGAAAATCCTGAACATATAGAAGAGCGCTTTACTGTTGTGGGGGAAAAAGAATAAAGGATCATTAATGTATTGAATAAAGAGGAAAAGCCCTGGTAATGTGATACATTACCAGGGCTTTTTTCGTCTAAGTTAATTCCCAAAAAATGCTTCTGCCTTTTCTAAATACGGCTCTTGATCTTCAGTCAATTCATATTCTTCCACGATCGCATCAACTGGACATACCGCTACACATGCACCACAATCAATGCAGATATCTGGGTCTATATAAAATTGGTCTTTTCCTTCTTCGATGCAATCTACCGGGCATACTGTTGCACATTCTCCGGCTTTTTCTGTTTCACAAGGTGCTGTTATGACAAATGCCAAACTAACCATCTCCTCTCCATAAAAATAAGTGGAAAGATGCCTTCCATCCTTCCACTCATCCGAAACGAACTATTATTTACTTCACAGCCGCTTGGAATTTTTCTGCGACAACATCCCAATTAATAACATTGTAGAAATTAGCAATGTAATCAGGACGTCTGTTTTGATAGTTTAAGTAATATGCGTGCTCCCAAACATCGATGCCCAGGATAGCTGTTTTACCTTCAGAAATTGGATTATCTTGATTTGGCGTGCTTGTTACTTCTAGCTTTCCATCTGCATTGACAACTAACCAAGCCCAACCAGAACCGAATCTAGTAGCCGCTGCATTAGAGAATTGCTCTTTAAATTGATCAAAGCTACCAAACGCTTCATCAATCGCTGTCGCTAATTCTCCTTCTGGTTTATCAGCTTTAGATCCCGGAGCGATTACTTCCCAGAATAATGTATGGTTGAAATGTCCACCACCATTGTTTCTCACTGCAGTACGAATATTTTCAGGTACGCTATCTAAATCAGATAAAAGTTCTTCAAGACTTTTATTAGCTAAAGCATCCTGTCCTTCAAGTGCTGCATTTAATTTTGTAACGTATGTTTGATGGTGTTTTCCGTGGTGAATTTCCATCGTTTTTTGATCAATGTGTGGTTCCAAAGCGTCAAACGCATAACCTAACTCAGGTAAAGTAAAGTTTGCCATATGTAAAACCTCCAATAATATTTATTATACCTTTTAGTATAAAAAGTATAATTATATGTTATAATACTTTTATCAATAATTCAACCAGTTTACTTCACATTTTCCATTTATTTCAGTTTGGACAAGTATATTGTATAATGAAAATAATAAGAATAGGGAAGCCAACATAGGAGGAATCCCATGACACAACTAACAAAAACGACAAAAGATAGAATATTAGAATTATTAAAGAAAGAAGTTTCCTTATCTGTCAATGAACTTATCGACCTTTTAGATATCACGCATATGGCAATACGCAAACATTTAACTACATTAGAGAAAGATGGTCTTGTTTCCAGTCACCATGAGAAAAAGGATATTGGCCGTCCAATCCAAAAATTCTTTTTAACGACAAAGGGGAAACGTCTATTTCCTAATAATTATGAATCGATCAGTGTTGAGTTCTTAAAAGATATTCAAGCAATACACGGAAAAGACTCCATTGAACAGCTTTTTGAAAATCGCGAAGAGCGACTGACACAGCAATATATCGACCTTGTCGATAAATCCTCAAACCTAGAAAAGATGCGAGATATCGTCCATATCCAAAACGAGAAAGGCTATATGGCGGAATTATCTCAATATGAGGATGATCAGTTTGAGATTGTTGAATATAATTGTCCTATATTTGCGGTGGCAAAGGAATTTCATATCGCCTGTCGATGTGAAACAAGCATGTTTAAGAAAGTGTTAGGGACAGAAAATGTAGAGAGAGTGCAATGTAAAACTGAGGGGAATAATCATTGTCGGTTTAAGGTGCAATTCGAATAATAAAGGCCTGCATCTGTCAGGTCTTATTTTATTTCACTTCCACCATAAACGTATAATGCGCCTCTCCATTAGACCATTCCCCAATCACTTCGTAAATTACTTTCCCTTTATTAGGAGCCTGTATCTGATTATTCATTGACGGTATTTCTTCCATTCTTTTTTCTTCATCCCATAAATAAACAACAATCTCAGGATTGTAATCAGCCGTGAATTCTATGTCACTGTTATCTTCAACTTTTATTGGATCGAGCTTTTTAGCTATCTGATTTGGAGAAGGAGCATCAGTTTGAATCGCTTTCGTTGTTCCACCGTTCTTCATTTTCCAGCTAAAGGGACCAGTTTCCAATGAATATTCTTGCTTTTCAATAATTGCATACATAGATGGAGGGTGTCTCAAGTTATTTACGGAATCGTTATCATTCAAGCCGCAACCAGTAATGATCAGTAAAAACGAAAAGACAATAAATCGTGGCATCTGCTAATTCTCCTTTCTTTTACTATTAGTCGCTTTTAATTATTAAAAGGTTTCATCGGAACTTTTATCTATTGACTTCTCCCCCCTATTTTTGTAAACTTTGGTTAACTAAATGCGAAAGGGTGAGCCTTGGGCCAATGAAGTTATAATCCTATTCTCTCATAATATTTTCATAAAGAACGTCATTCCACACATGGGATACGTATGTCTTTATGCAGAATATTCAGGATAGGATTGATACTCATTGACCGGCTCAGATATAAGGATACTTCCATCCATATCCTTATGCATATTTGCCTTTCATACGGTATTGCCTCCTATTCTGAATGTGAATAAGGAGGCTTTTTGTTGTCTCCGAACCGGAATGGAGCGAATGTTATGTTACTACAAACTAAGAATCTTATGCTCTCTGTAGAAGCAAGAACGCTATTAGAGATTGACTTACTGGAAATATTTGAAGGCGACCGAATTGGGCTCGTTGGGAAAAATGGGACTGGCAAAACAACCTTATTGCACACACTAGCTGGAAAATTAACACCTGAGCATGGAACTGTAACACACTATGGAACAGTTGATCTTCTGCCTCAGTTAAAAGAAGCTGATGGTTATAAAAGTGGTGGCGAAATTACCCAAAACTATATTCAAAGAGCTTTTTCCAATCAAAGTAGTATCCTATTAGCCGATGAACCGACTACCCACTTAGACACGAACCATATCGAATGGGTAGAAAATAAGCTAAAACATTGGCAAGGTGCTTATGTTATCGTCTCACACGACCGCGCATTTTTAGACGCGACTTGTACGAAAATATGGGAAATCGATCAGGGGAAGTTATATGAATATCAAGGTAATTACCAACAATTCAAAGACCAAAAAGAACAGGTCCTACTTCAGCATCAACAGGAATATGAAAAATATCAAGCCAAGAAGCAACAACTAGAAAGAGCTTTAGCACTAAAATCAGAAAAAGCGGAAAGAGCTACCAAGAAACCGAAAAACACAAGTGCGTCTGAAGCAAAAATAACAGGGGCAAAACCCTATTTTGCTAAAAAACAAAAGAAACTCCAACAAACAGCCAAATCGATTGAAACCCGACTGGAAAAGCTTGAAAAAGTAGAAAAACCTTTCGAAGAAACACCGATTAAAATGGATTTACCAAATCAAGAAAAATTGTCTGGCAAGGTACTTATTCGGGTGGAGAATCTAAATGGTAAAGTAGGCAATCAACTGCTATGGAAACAAGCCAATTTCCTTATAAAAGGTGGAGATAAACTCGCTATTATTGGAGCAAACGGAAGTGGTAAAACAACTTTAATTAGGAAAATTCTTCACGATGAAGAAGGTGTTCACCTTTCTTCCGCCTGTAAAATAGCTTATTTTAAACAAGACTTATCGATTTTAGATCCAGAACTTTCAATTTTGGAAAATGTACAAGAAAGTTCGATTCATAATGAAACATTAATCCGAACAGTACTCGCTAGACTCCATTTTTATCGCGATCAGGTTCATAAGAAAGTTGGTGTTTTAAGTGGCGGCGAACGCGTTAAAGTAATACTTGCAAAGTTGTTCCTTAGCAATAGCAATACATTGGTCTTAGACGAACCTACCAACTTTCTCGATCTAGAAGCAATGGAGGCATTGGAAAAGTTGCTTACAGAATACGAGGGTTCCGTCATTTTCGTTTCTCATGATCGACGGTTCGTTGAAAAAATAGCAACAAAATTGGTCACTATCGAAGCAAAACAGGTTACCTACTTCGATGGAAACTACCAGCAATTTAAAAATCGGGAACAGACGACTGCTAAAGATGACCATGATGAACAATTGCTGATCATTGAGACAAAAATAACAGATGTTTTAAGCAGGTTAAGTATCGAACCATCAGAAGCACTTGAAAAAGAATTCCAACAATTATTGAAAGAAAAGCAACAATTATCAAAGAAGCACTGATCTTATGGTCAGTGCTTTTCTAGTTTAATCGAACTTGTATGAATTTTTATAAAAACAAGCAATGCTAAAAATACTAATATAGAACCAGAAAAGAATGGAATGAGAAAGGGTAGCCATTGTGTCATGACATACACAAAGGTTAAACTAAGCATCCCTAGTGACATCGACAATAGTGGATGTCCAAACATGATAATTCCTACTTGTTTTAATAACTGACGCACTCTGCTATCGATCGTTACCGCCGCTGAAAGTAGATGTAAATTATAAATAAGCGCGAAAAAACCAAGGACAATAAATACATAAGTGAAGGTGATGTTTCCTGTCCCCATTACGTAGAAAAAGTCAATTAATAGAACAGCCCAAAAAATCGTAGATATCACGCCTATTTTCATACCTTTCTTATAATTCAGCCAGGTATATTGCCAGAAATCAGTAAGGAGCTTGACATCTTCCTTTTTAATAAATTGATGTACAATCGAAAATAATGCAATAGTAGTTGGGTAGAACACGAAAGGTGATAACATTATTAGTAGCCCAAATAATACTACTATCACCCCTATCTCATCTGCCATTAACAAATTCAACACAATAAAAAAAATCGGTATATTACAAACCGTCCAAATAATATTAGCAAACGAAAATTTATAGATCCAATCAGCAATCACATAAAATCTACCCATTATCCCTGAATTTTGCATGTTCATCACCTTTCTATTTAGAAAAGAAACGCAAACTTTGTTGTGCCGACAATTGTATCTGATAATATGATTCTCCTAACTCAGATAGCGAGACTTTTCCGTTTCCTTCCCATTCATATTTTAGGTAAGAAGGTAACCCTAATGTGATAGTTGTTTCACGCTCTGCTTTTAAGACGGTAGAAAAAGTACCTTTTAATAAATCCCAACGAAAGCTTATCGTACCCGTACAGAAGTGAAATGTATCAACTTTACCTGATTTCCAATCATCAGGTAAAGCTGGCAAAAGCTTCACTATTGTTGGTGACACATAAATCAACATTTCCTGAATAGCGTTTACAATACCTAAATTAGCATCCATTTGCACTGGTGCATAGTCAATTTCCATCGTCAGCCCCATATTACGCCAATCATTATGGACTGTATAAAAGTTATTTAATAAACAAGATCTAGTAAGGTTTTCGAGACAAGTACTTGCTTTAGTTGCATCTTGTAATCTTGCATAAATACTTGCCATATGAGCAAAAGACCAGCTTGTTTGTGCTCCTAACTTTCTTTGTTGTACCGCTTTTCGAAATGCCTCAAATAGCGGTTCTTCCTTCTCTTTGACTAATTCTTGCCCAGGGAAAATCGGATAAATATGGGAGAGATGCCGATGTTCATTATTATCTTCAAATGGAGCGCTCAGCCATTCCCTAATGGCTCCATCCTTATTCACTCGATAGGGCGGAATTAGTTCAAGCATTTTCCCCCAAATAGATCGTTCCTGTTGATAGATCGAAACGATTGAACTACCTTCTATTAAATTAGTAAGTAATTCCTTCATCACAGCAAAATCCATCGTAGCATTTATCGCTGTTGGCATTGGATGGGCAACTGACTCACTAATTTTAGGCATGAAATTTACAGGTGTATTCTCTGGTGATACAGAAGGATAATACTGATAATAACCATCCTGACCAACTTCTAAAAAATCTTGATAAAAATCCGCCACTTCTTTCATAAAAGGTAATGCATGTTGCTTCAAATATTCCTGATCTCCTGTAAATTGATAATATTGATAAAAATGCTGGGCTAACCATCCGGCTGCAGCGGTCCAATTCATAATAACCGGTACTAATTGATTTGGTTTCCCAATACCTGGTGTTGTCCCTGCAGGTATATAGATCCCTCGACAACCAAATAACTTTCTTGCATTATCACGAAAATCAGCCATCAAAGACTGATAATACTCCATTAACGTAAGACTGAATTCTGATAAACCACCTACTGAAGTATGCCAGTACATCATTTGAATGTTCTCATTAGCCATCCGATGACTCCACATTAAATGGTAATCACCATGCCACAACCCATACATCGAAAATGGTTGACCACCTATTTTAGTACCTGAAATAAATAAATACCGACCAAATGACCATAATTTTTCATAGAGCCTCACTTTAGCTTCCCCACTACTATAAGCGTCTAAAAGTAACACTTCATTTGACCATTCCTCTTGGTCATCTGTTAGTTGTAACTTGGAGGAAAAATATAGTGGCTGATAAACTTGCACATGATTGTCTAATAATTGCTGATATGTTGCTGTCACATTAGCGAGCTCTTCTTTTAATACTGGCCATTGCAATGAACTACTTGCTTGAACAAACACTTTTACAAAGATTAATAAACTAGTAACATTTATACAGCGTAATTTCTCTTGATCTGTGATCACTTCCCCGTCCTCTGCAATTACTCTAGCAACTGCCCCAAACTCTGTATCATCCTCATTCGTAGCTTTATAGAATAGATAATTGTCCTCCGTACTCCATTCCACTGTATCAGCTAGTTCTTGGTATCTTTTCTTCATATTTGGTGAATTAGTTGGATGTAAGTCAAAGTTTAATATGGCATCAATAGCATTAGCTTTATTGGAGCTAACTCGATAAACGATCAAATTATCAGAACGGGAAACAAACAAATCCCTCGTATATGTTGTATCATGTTCAGACCATGTAACCCGGACTTCACCAGTTTCCATGTTAATGCCTCTCCTATAATGGCTAAATCCTTGGTCACACGGCATCTCCAGTTGCAAATCTACTAGTGGCAACGGACATGCTAACTTTGAATAATAACCTTGTTTTTTCACTTCATTTGTTAAGTGCCAATTCGCTTCCTGATATTCTCCATCCTTCATCAAAGCTCGTGTCTCTGTTAAAGTGTGACTAACGTCAGGCAATTCTCCTTTCACACCCATATGCCATAATTGAGAGTGATTAATTAAGATGGTCTCTTTCTTGATCGCCCCGTATACTGCTGCTCCTAGTTCACCGTTCCCGGCTGGCAAAGCCTCACGCCACATGTTTCTCCACCATGAAGCCGGATATTGTAAGACAAGCTTGTTTCGATCAGGCACATTATCAAACAATTTATTGCCCTCCTTTGACCAATACTTAAATATAGGTTTGTAAACCTTCTGCTTGAACAGTCCACTTGCCGTTTTTAGGAAATCCTGGATATCTTTCACCATTATGATCGTCCCAACCGGCTATCATCATAGCGATAGCAGTTAACAAGCCTCCATTACCAGGCAAGTATGCTGACAGCCCTGGTCGTTGATAATTATGTCCATTAGGTAAATGGGTATTTTTCACGGCATCCATTAATAAAAAGTCGATAGCAAGTTCTGCTTCACCTAACCGCGCAGCTGTCATGGCACACATTGGAAAATCCCATCCCCAGGCAGTATCCCATTGCCACTCATCTTTCACCTTTAATAAAGTATTTTTCATTATATCGTTGTCTATCAGTGTTCCTGGTAAAATACCAAGCGCTGCCACCATCGAAGGATGATCATGATTTTTCTCCATAAAGGTATTATCACAATTTTCATGTGCAAGATATACGCCATCTTTGTCTCGAGGTTGTTTTAAATGATCTACAACATGTTGCCATTTCTCATTTGGGGTATGCCCTAATCTTTTCGCCCATTTCATTGCCGTTTCCAGACCATATTTCCAATATTCAAGTTCATAAGGAGGGTTTTTAGATTCCTCCATTCGGTGACATTCTTGTGCCGGAATTAAAGGTGGCCCTAAAACATACAATCCTTCTTTATCATTCCAACTGGCAAAGTCAGCCATGAAATCCGCGGAAGCATAAACTATCTCTTTATATTGATTTAGTACTTCTATAGCGTTATCATCACGGTAGATTAATTCGGCTAACATGATCGGGTGTGGCTGTTGCCAAATCAGTCCAGGTGCTACCGGTGAGGGACTTTGCTTACCATCTATCCCTACCATTTTGGGCCATCTTGCACCTTGATACCCTTGTTGACGGGCTATTTTTTGAGCAATAGGTAAAATAGTTTCATACCATTGCAGACTTCTAGTTAATTTATCAGCTCTTCCCCATAACGGAAAGTGTGCACTGTGCCACCAATGCATTTCTAAATGGGCTTTACCAAACCAACTATTATACATCAGACCCGTTTCTTGTGGAGGAATCGCTCCACTACTGTGAATAGCAGTTAAATACTGAGATAAAATAACTCTGCGCTCTAATTCATCTGCTCTGGCATCAGTGCTTCCCTCGAAACTAACAAATGCCCCCTGTTCCCAAAAATCTTCCCAATATTGTTCAGAAGCCTTCATCATTTCTGTTGCTTCATTCACTTCGATCTCTTCATCCGGGTAAAATGTTACAACAAAGCTATACTGCTCTTGATTACTTGGTGGAACTAGTTGAAATTGATGTGTACGTAGTTGGGAAAAACTCGCACCACTTGTCTTCCATCGCACATAATAACTGTCCTCATCCATTACTCGTTTCAAATAAACGACCTGATCGTTATTGTCCACTTCCATAGTTTGATGCCTGTCAGGGTGATCCCAACTCAAGTTAGTTGCTTTTGCCCAACTATTATCACTTATATTTGGCGATGGAAATGACTGCATGATTTGTAGTTTTCCAGCTGTGATTAAAGATGATGTGATATGAACACCGATTGAATCAGTCTTAGGATCGCAAACCGTCTTGACCAACACCTCTTGATCATTGACGAGATATCGACTAGTTATAATTCCTGACCAAAGATCTAATTCTTGGTTAATATCCGTAATAGCGTCTATGCCTACTTCGTTTTGATTTCCATCAAGAAATCGAAATGAAATTTGCCCTAATTGAACTCGATGAGGGTTTTGCCTTAACCAATGATAAGCCTCTTCTTGATTGCCTGGCTTCATTGGATAAGGAACTTCTCGATCGTAATGGTTAAACAGTTGGTATTCGATATCTCTATCATTATATAAATCTTTCCCTCTACTATAATGCCATCCCCAGTTTGACTGGGTTCCTAAAGGTGTTTCATATAAATGGGGGAAAGTTTGCAAACCCGTAAAATCGACGCTAAAACCAAACTCGCTATTTCCGATCGATAATGGTGATAAAGATTCAATTTGATGTATTTTTGGATTATGTTTTTGAACAACATTTTTTCTATTCATATTTGTTACCTCCGTTTATTAGGCTAGTCATTCTGCATTTAACTTTCTATACTTACCTGGAGTCATCTCCTTGTATTCACGGAACTTTCTGATGAAACTATTTTCATGCTGATAACCTACCTCTAACGCAATATCCGCTATTTTCTTATCTGTTTTAATTAATAACTCCTGCGCACGCTCCATTCTTAGTTTAGTAAAGTAGCCATAAATCGTATCATCCATTTCCTCTTTAAACCATTGACTAGCAAGACTTACACTGACACCAACTGATTCAGCAATTTCTGGAATACCAATTGGTTCGCCTAAATGTACATTCATATATTGAATCATTTTTCGACACATCACATATCTTTTCGAATCATTTAGTTTTTGAATATTTTCAATTCTCTCTGATATTCGTTCCTTAAATAAGTTAGCAACATCCGCCAGATTCATGGTACGAATTTCCTCTGCAGTACGAAAAGTAGCATGTGTAATATCTTTGTTTTCGGTAAAAATAACTTTTCTTACTTGTTCAATAAAATAAAAGGCTAGCTCTGGACTAATATTACTTTTATGAAATAACTGAGATAATGTAGTCACATCATCAATCGATTGCATTGGGTTTTCGAGTGTAATGGATTTCACTAGACTGTCAATTTTTTCTATATTTGTTTCTTTATCTTCTTGACTTTGATCCACTTTTGTATAGATGTTTCCATACCCATCAAACAAACGGTATTGCAGTGCCTCCTCCGCTTCATTCATGGCACTTTTTAGCTCTTGAAATGGAACACCTGACCGATTCAGCCCTACAGAAACAGAAAATCCTAAGATGTTTTTTATATGTGTAAGCGCTATCTTTAAATGATTTAAAACATCGACTTTTCCCTCTAAATGCTGGATAATGATAATCATCTTATCATTGCCAATATCCACTGCCTCTACCGCAAAATGAGTCGATAATACTTCCGTAAGAATATTTGCCATCCCTGACTTGACCACGGAACGATAATTACCAGCTACACTGTCTTTCCAAGCAGGATAATTATCGATCGATACGACTAATAATTGAATATTATCTTCTTGCCATTCTTTAAAATAAGCTTGCCACTTATCTTTCTGCTCGGTTCTGTTCGTTAATCTGCCAATATATATGTCATATAAAAATTTTGATTTCGCTTCGTACTTTACTTTTTTAATCAATTGGTATAATTGCGCATGATCACTGACCAAGTCATCTATGATATCTTCTAAATGTAGTAAGTCTCGTCTATAGAGCGGGTCATCATCAACTGAAAACAATTCTTTCATTCGTCTTATAGGTTTTAATTCAACAGAATTGATAAAGAATATAGCGATTCCGCCAATGACAAGTGCAATTAAAGATACGATAAATACCACATCACGGACTGTTTTTGACTTAGCCAGTATACTCTCCTGCGAGACAACCGACACATATTTCCATCCGGTGAATTCCGATTCCATTTGATTAGCAAGTAGTATCTTATCATTATACGTAATGTCATTTAAATTTCCTTTGCTTATTTCTTCATTAACATACGATACAGTTTCTATATCAAACGTATGATTTTTCGTTGTATGTAGAATCTTATTATTTTGATCTAAAATATATTGCATGCTGTTAGATGGTGGCTCATTAGATGACCTTAATCTTGAAAATAATTCCGACTGATTAAGGTTAATCGCAACAATCCCCATTGTTTCTCCCTGCAAATTTATCTTACGAAATAGGGAAATGTTGGACCCTTTATACTTCGCGCCTTCTGGCAAATTTCGATATTTAACAATTCTTGATGTATCAGCATTAAATTCATCAATCACATTAGTCCACTCTGCATCATTAAAAGTCGCACTGCTAGAGCTGAAGCCTTGCGGGATGGCAACAAAGCTATCACTGTTCACATTATAAATATAAATACTTTGAATAAAAGAAGAGTTTTTGGTAATGGTAGCTAGCTTATCATAAACCTCCTTAATATTTTCATAGGAATTTTGTGATTGGTCCATCAAAAAACGATATACATTATTATCTAATGCTAATTTAACAGCGATTTGATCAGATTCAATTAAATATTCATCAATATAATTCATGTTTATTTTTAGCATTTGGTGCTGTGGTTCATTTAATTCCTGTTGTAATATTTCTTTGGAAGTATGATAAGAAGAAAATCCTACTGTTAGTATAATAAAAATAATAGGTACCATTAAGATTAGTAGTAACCTTACTTGAGTATTAGAAAGATTTCTTCGAAGTATCCTCTGTATCTTAACAGGGAGAAACTTTGACATGAACCCACCCGCTTTCTACGTCTGAGCTTTTTCTCTTCATTATATGAAACTTCTATCATGAAAATAACTCTACTCCCCCTCAGCTAGAAGAGGAGGAGTAGCTCATTTTATTTAGCCGTTTCGTACCATTCCTGGACGCGCTGTGTTACTTCCTCACCTCCGGATTGATTCCATTTTTCGACAAATTCATCAAATTTGTCGATTGACCATTCGCCTATTACAATTTTGGTTAAATATTCTTGGAATAACTTATGGGACTGAATATCTGGATAGCCATCATAAACCGTACTCGGTAATCCATCCCCCGCAATTCTCCTTGCATCTGCTTTACTTACTTCAAAAATATCCCTTACCATTTGCTGCTCATCTTCAGGGAATGAGTTATCAATTCTAATGTCCATTGATTCTTCTGTTGTTAGATTAAGCATTCCCAAGGCAATCGGCTTATCATCTGATGAAGGCAATAATTCCTTTTCTCCATCTACTACTTCATGTTGGACTCCCTCGATACCATATTGAACGAAATCTGCATTTTCAGGATCATAGAAAAAATCCAATAATTTCAATGCATTAGCAGCGTTATCTTCTGACGCTACAGGGATCATCCACTCTGGTTCACCCATGCTTTTTTGTGTAATATACCCTTCAAAACCATCTACTGCCGGAAGAGGCATTCCTACGACATAGGCATCTGGTGCCCCTTCTTTCATTGCCAAGTATCGCTCATGTAAATTGGCTGGGAGGTGATACCAGCTACCGACTAAATTATTATTAATTTTAGCTGTCCAAACATCTCCCTTGTTTAAAAACGTCTCATTATCTAATAATTCTTCTTCATAAAGCTCTCTAATGAATGCAATAGCTGCTTTCATATTCTCTGAAGTACCCGCATAATTAATTTCACCATCATAAATATCCCATTCCGGGTAACCTTCCCACATTGCTACACCAAACATAGCAAATAAATGATCCATCCATCTACCAAACTCCCTACCAGTCGTAGGCAGCTCATCCTGCTCGCCATTTCCATTTGGATCCTGATCACGGAAGGCTATTAACATCTCTTTATACTCGTCTAGTGTTTCAGGCATATCCATACCAACTTTATCTAGCCAATCCTGTCTCAGTAGAGCTGCACGTTCTGGAACTAAATACACTTTAGGAACATAGTATATTTTTCCATCTGGAGATGCAGATCTAACAATATTCCATGCTTCCTCAGGGATTCTTTCCCATACATTTGGTGCGTATTCCGGTAGCAAGTCATCTAATGGTAAAGCGCCTCCTTGGTCGATCAGGGTTTGCTCCACCCCTCCAATCGGTCTCAAAATATCGGGAAAATCCTCTGAAGCAATCATAAGATTAATGTACTCAGCTGGTTCTGAACCTGGTGGTGTTGACTGTAACTCATACTCCACACCTGTGTTTTCTTTAATATATTGCACATGTGGATCATCGCTGTCAGGGATCGTACCTTTGCCCAAATGACTTTTAAACACGCTAACAGTTGTCGTTTCCTCACTTTCTTCTGTTTCTAATTCATCATTTTCTTCATCTTGGCTAGCTGTATCTTCACTATTGGAACATGCTGTTACCAACACCATAATCAACAACCCTACAGAAAATAATAAAAAGCAATAAAAACGTTTTCTCATCATGTCTTACCTCCCCATTTTTAATTAATTATTCTTTTAAAGAACCTAGTACTGCTCCTTTCACAAAGTACTTTTGTAAATATGGATAAACTAATACAATTGGAACCGTAGCAAAAATAATGGTTGCAGCTTTTAAGGTGGTCGTGTTGAAGTCAAAATCACCCATTATTAAATCTACTGCTGCAAGCTCTTCTTCCGATGTAAAAAATGCCCGTAAACGCATTTGTAAAGGCCAAAGAGTCGGATCCCGTAAAAATAGCACTGCTGTCTTAAAGGTGTTCCAATAACCTACAGCATAGAAAAGACTAATGGTAGCTATCACGGGTTTTGATAACTGCAAATAAATCTGAAACAATAAACGAAATTCATTACAGCCGTCAATTCTGGCCGCATCGTCAAGATCTGATGGAATCCCCAAAAAGAACGTTCGCACAATAACCATATTAAATGTGCTTATTAATCCTGGAATAATTAAAGCCCAGATCGAATCCATCAGCCCTACCTCTCTTACGGTTAAAAAGAAAGGAATCATCGGTGCATTGAAAATCATCGTAATGACCATCATTAACATAATCGGTTTACGTAGAAGAAAGTCTTTCCGCGATAATGGAAACGCTGTCAAAACTGTAAACAGCATACTAAGAAAAGTCCCGACTATCGTAATAAATACTGTTACACCAAAGGCTCTCCATAGCACTTCATTTTGGAGAATATGTTCCCATGTCGCCAATGTAAAATCAACAGGTATTAAGAAAACTTGTTTTGAATCGGCAGCAATCGGCGAACTAAATGAAACTGCTAGTAATTGCAACAATGGAGCAATCATCGTCGACGCTAATACGATTAATAAAGTATAATTAAATATTTGAAATAATCTTTCTCCAACAGATTGTTTCATTTACCACAACCCCTGTTCTGATTTTCTTGCAAGCCTATTGAATATCCACAACAGAGCGAAACCTATGACAGACTGAAACAGACCAATTGCTGTTGTTAAGCTATATTGCCCTTGGAGAACCCCTGCTCGATATACATAAGTTTCAATAATATCCCCCACAGAATAAGTCATTGGCGTTAACAAGTTAAAGATTTGGTCAAAACCTAACTCCAAGAAGTTACCGATATTTAATAAAAACAGTACAGAAATAGTAGGTAACAGTAAAGGGAGTGTAATGTAAATAGTTTGTTTAAATCGACTGGCACCATCGATCACCGCTGCTTCATAAAGGCTTGGATTAATCGCAGTTATTGCAGCCAAGTAAATAATGGTCCCCCAACCAACTTCCTTCCAAATCCCTGAAATAACAACAATCGTTCTAAAATATGCTTCTTCTTGCATGAACAGAATTGGTTCGAATCCTAACATTTCTCTAATCGCATTAACTATCCCCTGATTTGCTAATAACTCAAAGACAATCCCACCGACTACAACCCATGATAAGAAGTGTGGTAGGTAGAATAAACTTTGCACTGTCTTCTTAACAATTAATAATCTTATTTCATTAAATAATAATGCTAAAATAATCGGTGCCGGAAACTGAAATATCAATTGATACAAAGCTATTAATGCTGTATTTCTTAATACTTCATGAAAATCTTGATAGTGTAGCAAAGTCTTGAAGTTCTCCAGACCAACCCAAGGACTTGCAAATATGCCTTTAAAAATTTGAAAATCTTGAAAGGCTATTACACTCCCCAAAAGCGGGATATACTTAAAGACAATGTAATAAATAATCCCCGGCAAAATCATCAAGTATAACATCCAATGTCTTCGCACATTTTTGATAAGACCATTTTGAAGTAAGCGATACCAAAAACCAGCTCTCTGTGTTATTACTTGTTCATTTTTTATTTGTCCATCCATGCACTCCCCCCTTTCTTTTCTTCAATAAAATCATATCGTGAATCCCATAAAATAAACAATTAGCCATTTCCACAATAACTATTCAATTCTTATCAGAAGGCAAAATCTATAAATTGTTTAGACTATGTTACTTTTGTTTGTTCTAATATGAAAAACCGGGAAAGCCCACCCGGTCCTGTCCAAAGTAGTTATTTTGACATGAATAATAGGCGTAACAACCGCTGCGGCTTGCCCACTTCGCTTTCCGTGGGGCGTGTCTTCAGCTAACTTTTGTAAAGAAGATCGCTTTACAAAAGTGGATCTTCAGATCACGCTGATCCCGGAGTCGAAGTGGACGCCTACGCTAATTCATGCTCTACAATGAATGTACTCGCTGACATGCCAATTTTATTAAACAGGTTAAGAAAGTTCGAGCAGTTAGCAGTCACAAACGTTGTAGAACAAGTTCATAGCGGAGGCCGTCCACTTCCACTCCTACGGGATGATTTTCGACTAAGATCCACTTTGGTATGCGCTCTTTGCTTACCAAAGTTAGCTTAGGCGAAAATCCCGTGGAAAGGGAAGTGGACAGCTGCAGCGATGGTTTCCTGTACAAACTATTTCAAAATGGCTACTCTGCTTACAAATGCGTTGATACCGCGGATTTTATACTTTCCTATATTATGAAAAAAGACAATCC
>NZ_WJEB01000028.1:0-7276 GCF_010994085.1 Gracilibacillus saliphilus
CCTGTACAAACTATTTCAAAATGGCTACTCTGCTTACAAATGCGTTGATACCGCGGATTTTATACTTTCCTATATTATGAAAAAAGACAATCCATCAATCAATTCTTTTTGACTGATGGATTGTCTTCATTCTACCAATAAACAGGTTACATTTTTAAACCAGTTTGATATAAAAAGCCTACATTTTTGATTAATTGACATAATAAAAATGCCCACCCCTTAAGGCGAGCATTTATTTATTACTCTTAATTTTTATTTTTATTATATACATCAAAACCGACGGCAATTAGTAATACTAAACCTTTAATAAATTGTTGCCAGTCGATACCGATACCGATTAGTGACATACCATTGTTCATTACACCCATTACAAGACCACCGACGATCGCACCGATTACAGTACCAACACCTCCGGCCATGGATGCACCACCGATAAACACAGCTGCAATCGCATCAAGTTCGAGCATGTTACCAGCTGCCGGGGTTGCTGAATTTAGTCGGGCGGCAAACATTAACCCTGCTAAAGCAGCAAGTACACCATTGTTTACAAATACCCAAAATACAACTCGTTTTGTTTTTATCCCAGATAAGTCTGCCGCCTTTTTATTACCACCAGTAGCATAAATGTGACGACCCATTACAGTGTTCTTCATAATAAATGTGTAAAGTACAATAAGAACAATTACAATGACAAGTACCGTTGGGATCCCTTTATTTTGTGCTAATTGATAGGCAAACCAATTAATCGCAAGTAATAATAATGCCAATTTTACAATAGTGGTCCATATAGGTGGTACTTCAAAATTGTATTGCAATTGCGTTCTTCTTTTATTAAATTCTAAGTAGACCAATATCAATGATATAATGACAGACAACACGATTGTAAAAATGTGTAGATTCGCTCCACCAAATAAATCAGGAATAAATCCACTACTTATACTCTGAAATGAGTCAGGAAACGGTGCTAAAGATTGCCCATCTAATAACCATAATGTTAGTCCTCTAAATACGAGCATTCCTGCCAAAGTTACAATAAAGGATGGTATCCCAACATATGAGATCCAAAAACCTTGCCATACACCAATCAAAGCTCCTGCTATAATAGAAATAATTATTGCAAGCCAAACAGGAACATTCATATTAATGATAAGTACACCAGCAACGGCTCCGATAAACGCAACAACTGAACCTACTGATAGATCAATGTTACCAGTAATAATTACTAGAACCATCCCAACAGCTAATACAAGAATAAAACCATTTTGTAAAATTAGGTTGGTTAAGTTTAGGGGAGTAAAATTAACCCCCTCTGTTAAAAACCAAAATAGTCCCGTGATCAATACAAGTGCTATAATCATACCGTATTCTCTTAGATTATTTTTAAATAAATTAATTAACGTCTGCATTGCGAGTCCCCCCTGTTCCAGTCATATAACGCATGACACTCTCTTGATCTGCTTCGTCTTTATCCAATTCACCTGTCAAGCGCCCTTCATTCATTACATAAATTCTGTCAGATAGCCCTAATACTTCTGGCAATTCCGAAGAAATAACAATAACTGCTAAGCCTTGCTGTGCTAACTCGTTAATCTGAGTATAGATTTCAAATTTTGCCCCAACATCAATACCTCGTGTTGGTTCATCCAAAATCAGAATATCAGGTTCTGTAAAGATCCATTTACTGAGGACTACTTTTTGCTGGTTACCCCCACTCAAATTACCTGCCACTTGTTTAAGGGTTGGGGTCTTAATGTTTAATCGTTCTCGTAAGGACTGTGATTCGATTACTTCTTTATTTTCATCGATAACACTTGATTTGGAAATTCTCTGCAAATTGGATAATGTAATATTACGTTTTATATCATCAATTAAATTCAAGCCATATGTCTTACGATCTTCAGAAACGTATGCAATGCCATTTTCGATCGCTTTACTTACTGTATTGGCTTCAATTTGTTTTCCATCTTTATATAATTCACCACTGATTTTCTTACCATATGATTTTCCAAAAATGCTCATTGCTAGCTCTGTTCGGCCAGCCCCCATTAATCCAGCAATACCTACAATTTCACCTTTTTTAACATGAAAACTGACGTTATCGATGATTTTGCGATCTTGTTGTTGTGGATGATATACATTCCAGTTCTTTACTTCCAATATAGTCTTACCAATATTAGGATGACGATCAGGGAACCTACTTGTTAACTCTCGGCCAACCATTCCCTTGATAATTCGTTCTTCTGACACTTCTTCTTCCTTAGCATCTAATGTTTCAATTGATTTCCCATCACGTAGTACCGTAATAGAATTAGATACATAGGATACTTCATTTAATTTATGAGAGATTAATATCGAGGATACTCCTTGGTGTTTTAACTCTAATAGTAATTTCAGTAAATTCTCACTATCTGTTTCGTTCAACGCTGCGGTAGGCTCATCTAGAATAAGCAGTTTCACATTTTTCGATAAAGCTTTAGCAATTTCCACCAGTTGTTGCTTCCCTACACCGATATCCATTACAGGTGTTTCTGGAGAATCTTTTAGGCCTACACGTTCTAATAATTTTTTTGACTCTGAGAACGTATTTTGCCATTTCATAATTTTGTTAGATTGACGTTCATTACCAAGAAAAATATTTTCAGCAATAGATAGATAAGGACTTAACGCTAATTCCTGGTGGATAATAACAATCCCTAAATTCTCACTTTGCTTAATATTTTTAAATTGGCATTCCTGTCCTTCAAAATAAATAGATCCATCATAGGATCCATATGGATAAACACCACTTAAAACTTTCATTAATGTTGATTTTCCTGCACCATTTTCTCCGACTAATGCATGTATTTCTCCCTGTTTCACTTGCAAATTAACATTATCTAAAGCTTTTACACCGGGGAATGTTTTCGTAATTTCACGCATTTCCAGTATATAATCAGACATTAGCTCCACCACCTTTAATCGCTCTATAACATTGAATTAGTGGTGACCTCAGACCACCACTAATTCATTTCTTTATGATCTGGCTTATTCTAACTCGTCTTCAGAGTAGTAACCACTATCAATGACAACTTCTTGGTAATTATCAATATCTACAGAGATAGGCTCTACAAGATACGTAGGAACGACTTTTTCGTTATTATCATAAGTTTCTGTGTCATTCACTTCTGCTTCTTCACCGTTTAGAATGGCTTCTGTCATATCAACTGCTACGGCAGCTAAATCACGCGTATCTTTAAATACTGTTTGCGTCTGCTCACCAGCAATAATTGATTTAATAGAAGCTAATTCTGCATCCTGACCAGAAATAACTGGTAATGGAAGGTCATCAGAACCGTAACCTACACCTTTAAGTGCTTGGATAACACCACGGCTAATACCATCATAAGGAGATAATACTGCATCTACTGTTTCGTCTCCTGAATAGGAACTGCTAAGGATATTCTCCATACGGGATTTCGCAGTGTTACCATCCCAACGCATGGTTGCTGCTTGTTCAAATTCTGTTTGTTCACTTTGAATAACTAATTTACCTTCATCAATATACGGTTGTAGTACACTCAACGCGCCATCCCAAAAGAAGTAAGCATTATTATCATCTGGGGAACCACTGAATAATTCAATATTGAATGGTCCTTCTTCGTTCTCTAAATCAAGTGCTTCTTCGATGTATGAGGCTTGCAATACACCTACTTGAAAGTTATCAAATGTCGCATAATAGGAAACATGAGGAGATTCCATGATTAGTCGGTCATAAGAGACAACTTCGATACCTTGTTCATTGGCTTGTTCTAATACATCAGTAAGAGCAGTACCATCAATCGATGCTATAACAAGTGCCTCTGCTCCTTTTACAATCATATTTTCAATTTGCTCGATTTGCTTGTCTACGTCATCTTCTGCATATTGTAAATCTGTTTCAAAACCTAATGCTTCCAGTTGTTCTACCATGTTATTGCCATCATCAACCCATCGTTGAGAAGATTTTGTCGGCATTGCTACACCAATTAAACCGCCATCTGCAGACTCTCCACCATCATCTGAATTTCCACCTGAAGTATCATCGCTACCACAGGCAGCTAAAAATAAAATAAGACTAAAGAAAATTGCTAAGAAACTAAACTTCTTCATAATTGTAACCCCTTTCAAATATGCGTTTTTTATCTTGCTTGGTTATAAATGTATCACAAACTGATGTGTAAGCCTTTACATAAATTTAAACAGTTTTTATAAAAATTTAATGTGCATGTAATACAGGAGATACCCTCCTATAGAAAAAGGCCTGCAGAAATTCACAACATCTACAGGCCTACCTAATTATTCTTCTTTATTCATTTTATCTTCTGTTAACTTTTCTTTCGTGTTTCTCGAACGTATTATTGCAACAGCAACCCCTGCAACTATCACAACGAGAACACCGACAATCGTATAAACAAGCAATGGTTTGTTTGTATATACTTGACTTAAAACACTTTCTTCTAATATGCTGAATGGTATTTCTTCTGTTACTTCATTACCAGCTTCATCATAAGCCATTACTTCTACTTGATATTCATTAACTTCTGAGAAGCTTAAATGTACAACATCTTCACCATCCTCTTCAGATACTTCACCCTCATATAATTCACCATTTACTGTAATCGATTGGATAGTATCTTGGGGATCTTCTAAACGAACAGATAGATCTACAGGCCCAAAATATTCCCCTTCTTTTTCTACTCCATCAAAGATAACTTGAGGCGGCGTAAGGTCAAGTATAAATTCAACAGTTAATTGTTTTACATTACCTGATTTATCTTTCACCTCAAAATACAAGACATTTATAATTCTTTCACTTCTGCTTGTTTTATAGAGATGGACAATACTCCCCCTTACTTTATCATTAATTGCTTGCTTCATCTGCGCTAAATCGCCAAGTTATTTCTGTTGCAACTCCTGATAATCCATGATTCAGCACCAAATCATAGCTATCCGATTCTCGTACATCAAATAAAAATTGTGCAGTTGCACTGTCACCACTTTCTAGTGTCTGATCTAATAAATCAATGGATTCATAATGAGATGTGTTTTCTTTACTTAATTCCTCACTAAACAACCTAGCAGTATATATATCTGATCATTCGATTGTTTCATCACCTGTAATTGTGACTTCAAAATCCACAAGAATAAAATTTTCCCTTAAAGGTTCTTCTCCCTCAATTGTTTCTAAAATCTCGAAACTTTCAACTGTTAATTCGTAATCACCTATTGTACTTTCGACCTTACCAGTTTCCCCCAAGCTTAAAATTTCATCACTATCGTTTTCTCCTTGGGATTCTTGTTCTGTCGATTCACCACTCTCTTCTTCACTATTACTTTCCTGATTAGAGTCCTCCTCAGTTGTTTCTTCTTGATTGGTTGAATCATTATCAGTATCATTCACTTCTTCTTCCGTATCCCCTGAGCTACAGCCTATTACAGTTGCCACTAGTACCATTACTACTAACGCAAATATGATTTTTTTCATTTTTTCTCTCCTTACTTATGTATAGAGTCTTTTAAAGTTCAATTTGTTTTATGCTTACCTTTGTTCACAAGATTTTTATAGACAAAAGAAAACATAAAAATATAGATGGAGAGGTTGACAGGGGATAATCCCCCTCATACCTTTCTCACTTAATTACTTGCTTCTTCTGCATCGAATCTCCATGTAAGTACAGTTACGTTTGACTCTGAGGCTCCATGGTTGAATACCAATTCATAGTATTCTGACTCATTTAAATCAAAAATCATTTGTGCCTCCATACTCTCTCCTTCCTCTATATCTTCATCCAAAGTATTCACTGATTCAAAATAACTAGTATTTTCTTTACTCAAATCGCTATCATCATACAACCTAGCTCTATAGATATCCTCTCCAACAACAATTTCTTCACCAATATTTGTTACTTCAAAATTTACTAAAATAAACTTTTCACGAAGAGGTTGCTCGTCTTCAAATTCATCTAAAATTTGAAAGCTAGTTACAGTTACTTCATAATTTCCTAAGATACCTTCTACTGTTCCAGTATCACCTAAACCAAGAATTTCATTACTGCTTTCTTCATCTTGAGACGTCTGCTCATCCTCTTCTTTTTTTTCTCCTTCAGGGTCAACTGATTCATTGGAACCTTCTTCTTCAGTAGTTTTTTCATCAGTATTCTCATTAACTTTCTGTTTTTCGCTTTCCTCGTCTGAATTACATGCCACAACAGTTAGCGCCAAAAAAATCCACAAACATAATATCAATACTTTTTTCATTTTCATGTCTCCTTATGGTTAGTATGAAAAATTCGCTTCTCTTCTTATTGAAAAATGGCCGTTTAACAACCGTCTAATTCTAATCTTTCTTAGCTCATGTAGTCATACCAAGTTTTATGCTTTCCTTTATTTACAAGGTTTTTATGCACAAAAGAAAGCATAAAAATGTAGATTGGTAGGTTGAGAGGGGACAATCCGCTCAGAACCCTTTCCTTAATTACTTGCCTCATCTGCGTTAAGTCGCCAAGTTAATCTGGTTGCATTTGATTCTAGTGCTCCAAAATTGAATACAAGATCATAATACTCCGACTCTCTTCCATCAAATAATAATTCCCCACTTTTAGCTTCATTTACATCAATCGTTCCTTCCAACATATTAACCGATTCAAAAAAGGAAATATTCCCCCCTCTAGAACCATTTTCATCAAATAAATCTGCACCATAAATATCCTCACCATTAATCTTCTCTGTTCCAATGTTCTTAACGGTATAATCTACTACAATAAAGAATTCTTTGTTTGAACTTTCTCCTTCTATTTCATCCATGTATTCAAAGGAATTAACTGTTACTTCATAATCGCCTACAACACTTTCTACTGTACCTGTTTCTCCTAAGCTTAAATGGTTCTCATCATTCTCATTTTGATCCAGCTCCTGATTTGATTCATTCTCACTATCCTCTTCTTGCCCTTCGTTTAAGCCTTTTTCTTGATTCGTATCATTTTCATTTATTGGCTCACTATCTTTCGAGTTCTCCTCATTAGTATCATCTGTGCTACAACCTATTACAGCTGTTGCTAATACTATTCCAAGAAACCCTATTATTATTTTTTTCATTTTGAAATCCTCCTCGCTAATTACAAATTCCTATTAAGTTTCATAGTTTTTATGCTTTCTTTTAATCACAAATATTCTTATAAACAAAAGAAAGCATAAAAAATATAGGGTGCTAGATTTGAGAGGGGAATCCTCCTCATCCCCAATCATTTAGTTACTTGCT
>NZ_WJEB01000029.1:0-90449 GCF_010994085.1 Gracilibacillus saliphilus
TTTGAATATATTATTTCATACACCAGGAATTTGTGAATTTTTGGGATGTAGATAACGAGTTCTTCGAGAACCGCTCTCGAGGACAAAAGAAAGCCAAAATCGAAAAAAGTATCCACGAGAACCGCTCTCGAGGACAAAAGAAAGCCAAAATCGAAAAAAGTATCCACGAGAACCGCTCTCGAGGACAAAAGAAAGCTAAAATCGGAAAAAATGTCCATGAGAACATCTCTCGAGGGGAAGAACTATATAATTAACTTTATGTAAAATATATATTGCATAAAGTAAAATATCATGTATAATAAAAATATAATATAACAGGAGGTACAGTGATGAACTTATTGAAAAACAAAATCCAAGATGAGCGAGTTGTTCATGAACAAAATAAGATATATCGGGAAATTTATCTTTTGATTTTTGCTATTTGCTTCGTATCGGTGATATATAAATTTTTTATTTACGGCTTTGAGATGGAGCATGTGGCAACCGAAATGGTTATTTTTCTCGCAGCAGGTATTTATTATAGTGTTCGAGCATCACAAAAAGGGTTGTTTTCTGCAGAAGTGGAAATGCATGATAGTAAAAGTAAGTGGAGCTATCAGACGAAAACGATTGTTATAGGTGTTGCGACTGGAATAGCATTAGGGCTGTTCTTCGGAATCAATAGTGCTGTCAACTATGCAGAAACTCCACTAGAAAGGGTCTATTATTTCTTTCTAACGTTTGGAGCGTCCATGATGTTTTATATTCCGATTCTAGTTCTAGTATTGGTCATAAGTTATACCACTGCCAAACATCGCAGTGATAAAGTGATAGACAAACAGCTAGAGGATGACGAATCATGAAAAACTTGAAGCTGAAAGTAGCAAGGGTGGAGCACGATTTGTCTCAAGCCGAACTAGCTGAAAAAGTTGGTGTTACGAGGCAAACGATAGGTTTGATTGAACAGGGGAAATATAATCCAAGTCTGCAGCTGTGTTTATCGATATGTAAAACATTAAATAAAACATTAGACGATTTATTTTGGCAAGAAGAAGACTAAGTGCTTCATACACTTAGTCTTGATTTTTTTTATATTGAATCTTATGCAATCGTGCAAAAACTCCATCTTTGGTTAAAAGTTCCTGGTAGCTTCCTTCTTCGACAATACCTTCATTCGTTACAACTACAACTCGATCAGCATCTTTAATGGTTGCTAATCGGTGGGCAATCACTAATGTCGTACGGTTTTCGGCAAGCTGGTCAAGTGATTGCTGAATCATTCGTTCTGTTTCCGTATCTAATGCAGATGTTGCCTCATCCAATATTAAAATAGGTGGATTTTTCAAGAACGTACGGGCAATCGCTAATCGTTGTTTTTGACCGCCAGAAAGTTTTAAGCCCCGCTCGCCAATTTGGGTGTCATATCCATTTGGTAATTCAGCTATCACCTGATCCAGATGTGCTTTTTTGGCAGCATCGATAATCTCTTCATCCGTTGCCTCTTGATTACCGTAGGCGATATTTTCCCTCACAGTTCCGGTGAAAAGGAAGACATCTTGCTGTACAATACCGATTTGTGAGCGCAATGATTTTTTCGTCATTTTACGGATATCGATTCCATCTATCGTAATCGATCCGTCATCTATGTCATAAAACCTTGGTATCAATGAGCAAATCGTAGTTTTCCCTGCACCAGAAGGGCCGACAAATGCGACCGTTTCTCCAGGATGGATTTGTAAATTAATATCTTCTAATACTTGTTGGTGACTATCATAGGAAAAATCGACTTGCTTAAATTTGATATCACCAGTTAGTTTATCGACAGTAACGGCATTAGGATCATCCTTAATTTCTGGTTCTTTTGCCAGAATTTCTTGGAAACGTCGGAATCCAGCCATTCCTTTCGGGTATAATTCTAACAATGCACTTATCTTATCCACCGGTTTAATTAAAACATTGGTATAAAGAACAAAACTGACTAATTCTCCGTAGGTTAAATTGCCATTAAAGCTTAACCATGCACCGACAATAAGGACAATTAACGTAAGAAAACGAGTCATCATATAAATACTGGAATGTGTTCCTGCCATCACTTTATATGCTTTAATTTTTGCTTTGCGGAATAAGCCGTTATCATGGTTGAATCGTTTTAATTCAAAATCTTCATTTGTAAAAGATTGAACGACTCTTACACCAGATACAGCATCTTCGACACGGGCATTTACACCAGCAATATTATGATACATTTGGTGCCATGCTTTGTTCATGGCGATGTTACAATATGTTACTAAAGCAACTAACAACGGCACCATCACTAAAGCAATTAAAGCAAGTGTTGGGTTAATGGTGAACATAATCCAAAATGCTCCGGTAAAAGTCATAATCGCAATAAAAAAGTCTTCCGGACCATGGTGTGCCAATTCACCAATATCAAATAAATCATTCGTGATTCGGCTCATAATGTGACCAGTTTTCGTATTATCAAAGAAACGAAATGACTGGCGTTGTACATGTGTAAATAATTGCTCACGCATATCTGTTTCAATATTAATTCCCAATTTGTGTCCTAAGTAACTAACAACATATTGTAAGAAGGTACTGAGCAGATAGACTGCAAATAACAAGATACTGACTGTCACAATTAGATCCCAATCACGTTCAGGTAATAATTCATCAATTAACCACTGTACGGCAATAGGAAAGGCGAGTTCTAAGATCGCGACAATGACAGCACTGGAAAAATCAATGATAAACAGTCGTTTATGCGGTTTATAATAAGAAAAAAACTGCTTTAACATGTTAGTAATACTCCTTTTTGATTATTGACTAACATATTATAGCAGAATTTTACCAAATAAGCTTATTATAAAAAGTTTTTCTTAATACCTGATCTGCCGCCTTCGGTATAATGCTGGGGAATGCGTTGTGTTTTTTCCAGTTCTAGTTGGTACTGATACCATGCGGCTTGAAACGTTTGACGTACTATCCATAACCCAAATATCACTTGTATGATCAAAGCTCCCCAGATCCAGTCTGTCGGAAGAAAGCTTGTAACCACTACAGCGAATACCACTTGCAGTAAAAATAACCCCCAATGCATCAGCAAAACAATCAAACTACCTGTCAAAATCGCGAGAATAAGAAACCATTCCATTAATATACCTCCATTATTGTGATATAGATCAATTCTTAGACGCAATCGGTCCGCTACAATAGTAATTAAGAAGGTGGCGGGCGATCATGAACTCACTATTATTATGGATTCATATGGTGGCAGGTATTCTATGGATTGGTGGATTATTTTTTCTGGTCTGGGGTGTTTACCCTGTGACAAGGATCTTGCCAATTTTTCAGCAAAAGCAATTTCTTCTACAAGTAATGAAATGGAGTCATAAAGGATTTGCTTTAGCAGGTATAACAGTACTGATAACAGGCTTTTTAATGGGAATTAGCGGGCCGGTTAACAGTTTGACGATGCTTTTTACTACTTATTACGGAAAATGGTGGATTACTTCACTCTTTATTGGGTTATGTACATTAATATGGGGAACGTTTATCGGCTATCGTGCTTTTATAAAAGTGTTATCACGGGATATCATTTGGAAGATGGCTGCTAAAGGTTATCCGCGTTTATTATACTTTAGCTTATTACAAGTAGCTTTTATCTCTTCAATAGAAGGTTTAGGCTTTTTTATGCTGATTTGGCTGATGGTCATCATTTAGAGAGGAGAGATTGAATGGATAAGCACATCGGTTTATTTGGGTATCGTCAATTGAATCATACCTATAAATATCAAGGTAGCTGGTGGAAGGTTATTCGTCCACCAACTTTAACAGGATCGATCATGCCAATGATTTATGGTACGCTGATTGCTTCCGGTGGGGACTGGGAAGCAATTAATTATCAGCATTTCTTATTGTTTCTTGTTATCGGGGTTATGGTTCAGATGGCAGTCAATATGCTTAATGATTATTTTGATTTTTTAAAAGGCCAAGAGGAAGGAAAATGGTTTGAGGTAGCTCAAGGAAAAATAGGGGTGACACCGTATTTACAACAGATTCCTTTGGTGTTTATTGGGCTAGTAATCGTGTGTTCCAGTTTAACGTTATGGTTAGCGATTCGGACAAGTTTGGTAATTATCGCAATTGGGATTACTGGTTTAGTGCTCGGTTATTTTTATTCGGCAGGTCGTTCTTCTTTATCTACGTTAGGACTTGGAGAAGTCACGTCAATTTTTTCGTTAGGCTGGTTTCCGATTATGATTGCCAGCTATATTCAAATAGGATTCGTGACAACAGAGACACTGGTACTGGCACTTCCTTTTTGTTTTCTGATAGCATCGATGATTTTGACTAATAATATCCGTGACATTAACAAAGATCAGTCCACGAGAAAAACAATTGCGATTCGAATCGGCCACGTGAAGGCCTATTGGTTATTAATACTAATCGTTATCGCAGCTTATTTATCTGTGTTTATATTGATCATGACAGACTTATTACCTTTTACAGCATCTGTTGTCTTATTAGCATTTCCAGTTAGTTACCGGTTAATGACTTACATCAAGCCGACGTCTAATAGCATAAAAAAAGGGATGCGACAAGCAGCCCTTCATCATTTTATCTTTAGTTTATTATTAATCATTGGAACACTTATATCAAGTTAATACCAGTTTCGCTAAGCTCTTTCTAGGAAACACGGACCTTTGATTTCTTATGTTGTATTTTTTTGACCAGTACTCCTTGTTTTGGACTAAATAAATATGCCAAAAGAAAGAAGACACCAGTCATAGTGGCCATCGCACCTGCAATCGATACATTCCAGAAGCTTGCAACCATATAACCACTAATAGCAGACAAAATGCCAATAAGTCCGCTCAGAACAATGACTAGTAAAAATCGCTCGCTTAAAAGATAAGCGGTTGCTCCGGGAACAATTAACATGGCTACAACTAATATCGCGCCAACACTGTCAAAGGAAGCGACGGTAGATAGCGAAACCATCGACATTAACAAGTAATGAATAAAACCAACTGGAATACCAATTAACTTTGCATAAGCCGGATCAAATGTAGAGATTTTGATCGGACGATAGAAAATTATGATCATCACGATATTAAGTATGCAAACAATGCTAAGCATCCAAACGGCAACAGGTCCATAGTTTACCCCAGCAAACGTTAATTGATTCCAAGGGACAAACGTAATTTCTCCCATCAATGCATGCTTAACATCTAAATGAACTTGGTTTCCGATAAATGAAATCAGTACAACACCAAGTGCAAAAAGCGAGGTAAATACAACACCAATAGCAGCATCAGATGGAATTCCTGTTCGATGTAGCATCTCAATAAAGATAGCCGTAAATAACCCGATTACCAATGCCCCGATTAACATAGGGAAACCAGATATAGATTGGGTAACGAAAAAAGCGAGCACAATCCCTAATAAGACGGTGTGGCTGATCGCATCTGCTATCATAGCCATTTTTCGCAACACAAGAATCGAACCACTTATGCCACAAGTGAAACCTACAAGACATCCGGTAATAATAATCCACATCGTATAGGTTGTCATCTTACCAACCTCCTAACGACCAGTCCTTTTGTAAAGCCAAATAATAATGATATAAAGAATAGAACAGAAGCCGTTAAAACGATCATTGGTCCAGTCGGCAAATCTTGGATAACACTGCTCGATATCGTACCAATCAATCCCGATATTGCCCCGAATGTCCCACTAATGATTGTCATTTTGCCAAGACTGTCTGTCCAGTATCTTGCAGCAAGGGCAGGGGTAATTAATAATGCAACGATTAATACGACACCTACCATTTGAATCCCGATGACAATGACAGCTACTAACAATGAGAAAAGTAAACCATTGATCCATTTTACTGGGATTCCAATTCCTTTAGAAAAGGTAAAATCAAATGTTGTATAATGAAATTCACGAAAAAAGATCACAGTAAGCAGCAAAACAAATAGGGAAACTACCCCAATAGTATAGACATCGTTTTTTACAATGGATGCTGCCTGCCCGAAAATAAATGAATCAATTCCTGCTTGGTTTCCGGACATATTTTGCTGGATGTAGGATAATAATAAAATCCCAAACCCGAAGAAAACGGATAGAATCACTCCGATTGCCGCATCTGTTTTCAATTTCGTTTGTTTGATAATCATTTGAATAAAAGAAGTTGCTAAAAGACTTGTAACGGTGGCACCTATTAACAATACTGGTAGGGATTTGTTTTGAAACAAAATATACATGAATGCCACTCCTGGTAATGTTGCGTGTGCCATCCCGTCACTAATTAAACTTTGCTTGCGTAAATAGACAAAACAGCCAATTACTCCACTAGAAAACCCTAATAATAAGCTACCGATCATGACCCAGCGAAAGTTCGGGCTTTCTAATAATGTCATCCATTCCGTTATCATAGCGAATTCCCCGCAATAGAAGGTGGAAAAGTTAAGCTGCCTCCATATGTTCGTTCAATATTTTGCGGCTGAAAGACATCACTTGTTTTACCACAACCGATTGTCTTTTTATTTAATAATAGAACGTGATCAAAATATTCCTGGACGGTTTGTAGATCGTGATGTACGATGATGACCGTTTTTCCATCATTTTTCCATTGTTTCATCAGTTGAATCATCATTTTTTCTGTTGCCGCGTCAACACCTGCAAAAGGTTCATCCATAAAATAGATTGGTGTGTTTTGTGCAAGTGCTCTAGCTAAGAAAACCCGCTGCTGTTGTCCTCCAGATAACTGGCTGATTTGTCTGTTTGCGTATGTTTCCATTCCAATTTCTTTTAAAAATGTCATTGCTAAATCTTTTTCTTGCTTGGAAATCGGTCTAAATCGTTTGAAATGTTTGTAACGCCCCATTAAAACAACGTCTAAAGCATTGATGGGGAAATCCCAATCGACTTCACTACGTTGTGGAACATAGCCGATCAGATCTTTCTGTTGCGTAAAAGGTTGTTCCAAAACATTAACTTTTCCCTCGGTGATCGGAACTAATCCTAGTATTGCTTTCATTAGCGTGGACTTGCCAGCACCGTTTGGCCCGATAATTCCAGTAATCGAACCCTTAGGTACCTGTAAGTGAACGTTTTCCAGCACTTTTTGTTGTTGATATTGCACAGATAAGTTGTGAACAGATAGTGCTAACATGAGTACCCCTCCTATTTTAGTGCATCTACAATCGTGTCAATGTTGTGTTTAACCATTCCGATATAGGTGCCTTCCTCCGTTCCTTCTTCCCCCATTGCATCAGAGAAAAGTTCCCCACCAATTTCTACAGAATGTCCTTTTTCTTTTGCCCCTTCTACTACAGCTTCGATCGAACGTTCAGAGACACTACTCTCAACAAATACACCTTTAACATCGCGATCAATCAATATATCAACTATGTGATTCACATCATGGACACTGTAATCTGATTCTGTACTGAGTCCTTGCAAGCCAACAACATCAAATCCGTAACGCTTGCCAAAATAATGAAAAGCGTCATGAGCGGTGACGAGAACTCTGCTTCGTTCTGGTATTTCATTAATTTGTTCTTCAACATATCTTTCTGTCTCCGTTAATTCTTCGAGGTATGTTTGAGCATTGTCTTGGAAATGTGTCTCATGATCAGGGTCTAAGCTGCTCAATTCGTCAGCTACTACTTGCACTACATCCTTCCAAATCGAGATGTCAAACCAAACATGTGGATCGTAGACTTGCTCATTTTCAGGATCTGCCAATAGTTTAGCTGAATCGATTTGTTCAGCAACTGCAATCGTTGGTTTTTGGTTTTGCATTTGTTCAAATATTTCATCCATCTGACCTTCAAGATGTAAACCGTTATAAAAGATGATCTCTGCACTTTCTAATGTTTCAATGTCACCTTGTACTGCATTGTACAAATGTGGGTCTACTCCAGGACCCATTAAACTTTGCACTTCTACTAGGTTTCCGCCAACGTTTTCTACAACGTCTGCAATTTGCGCAATTGTTGTGACGACTTGTATTTCTGCGGAGTCATTGCTTGCATCATTTGTTGCACAAGCACTAAGTAGTCCTAAACATAAAACAATCCCTAATAACCATTTTTTCGCCATAAATTCTCCACCCCTAAAAAAGTTTTATAAGGGAAACTTTTACGATAAAAAAATAGACGTACACACAAAAGTTTCCTATATCTAAATTATATGCGTTGATGAAAAAATGTCAACTATTTCTTTTTTGTTTTTTGGCTCTTTGGTATACTAAGGGAAATAGTAAGCATGAATTAGTGTGAAGGAGAGTGTTATGACAACAATCAATGATATTGCAAGACTAGCTAATGTATCGCGTTCAACGGTTTCACGCCATTTGAATAAAAATGGCTATGTAAGCCAGGAAGCTCAGGAACGAATAGATAAAGTTATCGAAGAGACCGGTTATTTCCCGAGTCAATCAGCCAAATCGTTACGAACGAAAAAAACGGGTGTAGTTGGAGTGATTTTACCGAAAATAAGCACCGAAACAGCCAGTCGTGTTGTGGATGGTATTAATCAAGTGTTGCAGGAAAATGATTATCAAATGCTGTTGACGCAAACCTTATTGGAAAAGGAAAAAGAAATTGTCTTTATCAGACTATTACAATCCCGAAATGTGGATGGAATTATTTTATTAGGAACCAATACAGACGAAGCTCTAGTGGAGGAGATCAAACAATCAGATGTTCCAGTCGTTGTACTTGGCCAAGACATGCCGGGGACTACATCGATACATTATCCTGATTATAAGGCAACAGCGGAAATGATTAGCTACATGATTGAGAAAGGCTACCGAGATATTAGTTTTATTGGGGTACCGGAGGATGATCCTGCAGTAGGAATAGTAAGGAAAAAAGCATATATTGATACATTAAAGGAGCATAATCTACCGGTTTTAACTGAACGGATAACTTATGGTGATTTTAGTATTGATTCTGGCTATCATGCGATGGAAACGATTATGAATCAAACGATGAAACCAGATGCTGTCTTTGTTGTAACGGACAATATGGCAGTCGGTGCGATGCAATATTTAAAAGAAAATCATTATAATATTCCAGCGGATATCGGTATGGCAACAACGGGAGTGTCGCGTTTATCCAAATATATTGAGCCTGTCCTAACAACGATTGATTTTCAGAACGAAGAAGCTGGTACCGCTATTACTAGTTTGCTTATGAGACAATTAAACGGTTACAAAAAAACAAAAAAATTAACCCATACCTATAGACGATTGTCAGGAAATAGTTTATAATCTGTTTTAACGAATGTGTGAGAACGATCCCATATCATTCGTTATCATTTTTGGTTGATATGGAATCGATCCCACTTTTAATAAAATAGAGGAGGTAATCTTAGATGGCAAGTAATGAAGAGATAGCAAAACAAGTCATCAATGCCATAGGTGGAGAAGAGAATATTCAATCGATTGCTCACTGTGCAACGAGACTGCGTATTATGGTACATGATCGTGAGAAAGTGAATGTAGAAGAAGTAGAAGAGATTGATAAAGTAAAAGGAGCTTTCTTTAATTCAGGACAATACCAAATTATTTTTGGAACAGGAACAGTAAACCGGATTTACGAGGCAGTGACCAATCAAGGTGTTTCTGGTTCATCCAAAACAGAAATGAAAGAAGAAACCAAAAAGCAAGGTACTACTTTTCAACGGGCTATCCGCACATTTGGTGATGTTTTTGTACCAATTATTCCTGTCCTTGTTGCAACCGGTTTATTTATGGGGTTACGCGGACTGATTACGCAAGAACAAGTATTAGCATTATTTGGTTTAACACCCGATAGTATTTCGGACAACTTTTTATTATTTACTGAAGTGTTAACAGACACAGCATTTGTCTTTCTGCCGGCTCTTGTAGCATGGTCAACTTTTAGAGTATTTGGCGGCACACCTGTAATCGGTTTAGTACTAGGGTTAATGCTTGTTTCACCATCATTGCCAAATGCATGGGCAGTAGCAGAAGGTGCAGCGGAACCACTTTACTTTTTAGGTTTTATTCCAGTAATCGGTTATCAGGGTTCCGTTTTACCAGCATTTTTTGCCGGTTTAATCGGAGCAAAGATTGAGAAGTTTTTCCGTAAGCGTGTTCCGGAAGCATTGGACTTAATTGTAACACCATTTTTAGTCTTACTAATTATGATCATTTTATCGTTATTTGCATTAGGTCCAGTTCTACACTTAGTAGAAAATTGGATTTTTGACGGAACAATGGCATTACTAGAATTACCCCTAGGATTAAGTGGATTAATCATTGGATTTTTCCATCAGCTCATCGTTATCACGGGGGTTCATCACATCTTTAATTTCTTGGAAATCCAGTTGTTAGAAAACCTAAATCACAACCCCTTCAACCCTATTATTACAGCATCGATTGCAGCCCAAGGTGGTGCAGCATTAGCTGTTGCTGTAAAATCAAAGCAAAAGAAAATGAAGGCTTTAGCGTATCCTTCATCATTATCGGCATTTCTAGGAATTACCGAACCAGCGATCTTTGGTATTAACCTACGTCATGGTAAGCCATTTATAATGGGATTAATCGGTGGAAGTATCGCTGGTTTTATCGCAACATTATTTAATTTACAGGCAACCGGAATGGCCATCACCGTAATTCCTGGTATATTACTTTATTTGAATGAACAATTATTCTTATATATTTTAGTAAACCTTGTGGCAATTGGTATCGCATTCGGTTTAACCTACTTCTTTGGGTATAAGGAAGATAAATAAAAGTAACCGTGATAAGAAAAGGCCGGATTGCTCCGGCCTTTTGTCTATAAATGCTGGTCTTACGGACAAAAGATAGCCAAATCTAGTTTAATTCCATAAGAATGGATCGTATAGACAGAAATTAGTTGTTCCAAGAAAAAGTGTCCGTAAGACTGAATCTTTTGGACAAAAAATAGTCAAATTATGAAAAAATGTCCACAATAATTTTACAAGGGGATAATCGAATGGATAGAGATCAAGAATTGCGACAGAAAGCACAACAGGAAGTAGAAAAATATCAGGTGATCGTCACTTCTGATCCTTACCGACCGACCTATCACATAGCACCGCCTGTAGGTCTTATCAATGATCCCAACGGTTGGATTCAATGGAATGGCATCTATCATCTTTTTTACCAATGGATGCCGTTTGGAACCGAGCATGGGGCAAAGTTCTGGGGACATCTCTCATCCACAAACTTAGTGGATTGGAAGCAAGAACCGATCGCTTTAACACCAAGTGAATGGTTTGATAAAGATGGTTGTTACTCGGGAAGTGCCATTTCACATGATGATCAACTCCATCTTTTTTACACTGGTAATGTCAAAACTAATGGTGTTCGGGAAACATACCAATGTTTAGCGACATCCAAAGATGGGATTCATTTTGATAAAAAAGGAGTACTAATTGAACTTCCAAATGGTTTCACTGCTCATTTCCGTGACCCAAAGGTATGGAATGACGACAGTAAATTTTATATGGTGATTGGAGCTCAAAAAGAAGATAACACAGGCTCTGTTGTTTGGTATGAGTCAGAAGATCTTCAAGACTGGGAGTACAAAGGTATCTTGGCAGATGGATTTGGATATATGTGGGAGTGCCCAGACTTTTTCTTACTAGATGGGCAATATGTACTACTTTTTTCCCCCCAAGGATTAAGAGCAGAGGGTATCAATAACCGGAATGTCTATCAAAGCGGCTATGTGATCGGGAAATGGAATGATCATTTTACGTTTGGAGAGTTCTCAGAATTAGATCGCGGTTTCGAATTTTATGCACCACAAACCACCCTAGATGAAAAAGGACGACGCTTGTTATTTGGATGGATGGGTGTACCAGATCAGAAAGAAGAATATCATCCAACTAAAAAGCATCACTGGATCCATCAATTAACATTACCTCGGGAACTAGAATTAAAGGATGGGAAAATCTATCAAAAGCCTGTAGAAGAGCTCGTCGAATTACGGGATGAATTGATCGTTCATGAACTTGGACCTATAACCAAAACAATTCCGAGAGCGAGCGAAATACTACTAGATGAAATTACAAGTGAAAAAGGATATATTACGATATTCGATTATGCTACAATAGATTTTGATAAAAAAAATCGAACTATCAAATTAACGCGACCGGCATTCGATAATGGTGAAAAAGAAGAACGAGTAGGGATTGTCGAAAAAGACTTAAACGACATTCGTATTTTTCTAGATCACTCTTCATTTGAAATATTTATTAATGGCGGGGAACTCGTCTTTACCTCACGTATGTTTGCTAGTTTTTATCATTCAACATTAGAGGTACAAGCACAAGGTCAGTTGTCATTATGGTCGTTAAGGCAGAAGTTTTAGGGAGGTAACCTTGTTGAAGTTAGGTGCAATTGAAGCTGGAGGAACCAAATTTGTTTTAGCCGTAGGTAATGATCAAGGTGATATTCTTGAAAAAGAAGTTATTCCAACAGAACATCCTGATACTACCGTGCCAAAAGTGTTGGCTTTCTTCGAAGGAAAAGGTATCAAGCGCCTTGGACTTGGAGGCTTTGGTCCGATTGATATTAATGAAACAAGTCCTGCATATGGTCAATTACAAAAAACACCGAAAACAGACTGGGTGGATTATCCATTAGGAGCTAAATTAAAGGAAGGTTTAGGTGTCCCAATCATTATTGATACCGACGTAAACGTAGCAGCAATGTCAGAAGCGAAATGGGGAAATGCGATAGATGTAGATACTTGCTTATATATTACAGTCGGTACTGGTATCGGTGCGGGAGCGTATTTCCATGGACAAACATTAAAAGGATTATCCCATCCGGAAATGGGACATATTAAAGTCCGTCGTCATCCGGAAGATAGCTATGAAGGTACTTGTCCTTATCATGGTGACTGTCTCGAAGGTGTTGCTGCTGGCCCTTCCTTAGAAAAGAGATGGGGAAAGAAAGGTCATGAACTTGCAGATGATCAAAAAGTCTGGGAAATGGAAGCCTTTTATTTAGCACAAGCATTGACTAGCTATATTTACATTTTATCACCAGAGCGGATTATTATGGGTGGTGGCGTCATGAAACAACAACAGCTCTTTCCTTTGATACGAAGAAATGTACTTGAAATGCTTAATGGCTATGTCAGTTCGCCATATTTAACGGAAAAAGAAATCGATCGTTATATCGTATCACCTGGATTGACTGATGAAGCAGGAGTGAAAGGTGCTTTGTATTTGGCGATGCAGGAATAACCTTATTACTATATAGGTCATTGTTTAGACCATAATCGAAACCATAATAAAGGGTACAGCCCCTTTATTATGGAAACAGCTATTGATTAGTTTTAGCTGACTGATTTTACTTTCAGTCAGCTTTTTTATCTATGAAATAATTAGCTCCATTGTTTTAAAGAAATGTAAACAAATTTACATTCTCTCTTCAAAAACCCCTCCAACCACACGGTTACCTTATTCTTCCTTTACACGTACTTAACAAATTCCATACATTCCGTTTAATTGTTATTAATAGTCAGCCTGTACAATAATCAATACAGACTAATTAACAGACAAAATGTAAAGGAGAGAAATCATACAATGTTTAAATTTAAATCTAAATCTTCTATTATTTTATTTATGACTCTATTATTACTTACTGCTTGTTCTGATAGCACATCGGGAGAAGAAGATGGAGTATCAGGTGAATTATCGTTCTATACATCCCAACCTGATGTTGATGCCGAGCAATTAGTGGAAGCTTTTAATCAACAATATCCAGATGTAACTGTTTCTACATATCGTTCTGGGACGGAAGAGGTAATCAGTAAAGTACAAGCAGAGGCGCAAGCTGGTGATGTACAAGCAGATGTTTTGCTTGTTGCAGATGCGGTAACATTTGAAAGTTTAAAGGAACAAGAAATGCTGCAAGCTTATGAATCACCTGAATTAGAAACGATACCAGATAATTTTGTTGACCCAGATCATATGTATGCAGGGACAAAAGTGATGTCAACGGCAATGGTTGTCAACACCAATAATGTTTCAGAACTTCCAACTTCATGGAATGCTTTAACAGAGGCAACAGATAATTTAGCAATGCCTAGTCCGTTATATTCTGGAGCAGCAGCATATAATTTAGGTGTGTTTACCCGAAATGATCAATTTGGTTGGGAATTTTATGAAAATCTGCAAGCAAATAATCCGACCGTTACGCAAGGAAATGGAGGAGTTCTGCAAGCAGTAGCAGATGGCGAAGTTGATTATGGAATGGTTGTAGACTTTATTGTCGCGCGTGCAGAAGCAGAAGGTTCTCCGGTTACATTAGTTTATCCTGATGAAGGGGTTCCAGTTATTACAGAGCCAATTGGTATTATGAAAGAGGCGCAAAATCAAGAAGCAGCCCAAGCGTTTGTTGATTTTGTCCTTTCTGAAGAAGGGCAAGAATTAGCAAAGGACATTGGCTATACACCAATCCGTGAAGGTGTCGAGGCACCAGAAGGATTGAAGACTATTGATGAGATGAATGTATTAGATGCAGATATTAATGAATTGTATCAAGCAAGAGAAGAAGATAAAGAACGTTTTACTGAATTGTTTGGAGAATAGGATGAGTCAAGAATGAAAAATATGTCCAAGGAGATAATGCCGAATCGTGCATTATCTTCTCTGTTTAAAATGAAATTTATTAAAATTATTGCCTTACTGACGATTATTATTTTCTTTTTAGTACCAGTTTTACGATTGGTTTTGCTAAGTTTTCAAGTAGACAGTCAGCTATCATTGCAAAACTATACCGATATATTACAAGATAGCAAGACTTGGTCTGTATTAACGGATACTATTCTGATCGTCGTAGGTTCCACAACCATTTCGGTAACATTAGGCGTGTTACTGGCATGGCTCGTTGCCTATACAGATATACGTGCAAAGAAATGGATGCAGGTGTTTATTATTTTACCTTTTGTGATCCCGTCTTATATATCGACATTAGCATGGACACAATTTTTAGGTGCAAATGGTCTTTATGGAAAATTAGTAACGTTTCTACCTTTTTCACTGGAGCCTATTAATTTATACAGTATGGGTGGGATCATTTTTGTATTGGGATTTTCTCATTATCCATTAGTGTACTTGCTTTCTGTAAGTGTATTTCGTAAGGTGCCGCGTGAAGTAGAACAAGCGGCACGTGTATCTGGTGCAAGTGGGTGGAGAACCTTTTTGAAAGTAACGGTACCATTGGCTCTCCCAGGAATAGCGAGTGGTGGTTTCCTAGCTTTTCTTGCTAACCTTGACAATTTTGGTATTCCAGCTTTTTTGGGGATACCTGCACAAATTGATGTATTAAGTACCTATATTTATCAGCAAGTAGTTGGTTTTGGACCGTCAGCATTTCAACGGGCGGCGACACTTTCTGTTTTGCTTGGGATTATTGCTTTATGTGGTACATTGGTGCAATGGCTGTTATTAAAAAAGTCTAAACGCTTGGAAACAACTGTAGAAGACAAAAAGCCTCGCGTGCACCTTGGAAAATCCAAAAACTTGATAGAATTCCTATTATGGAGCTTTTTCTTGTTAACGAGCTTAGTACCTTTTATTTCAATGTTAATGACTTCTTTATTATCAGCGTATGGATTGGACTTCACCTGGGAAAATATCAGTCTGAAAAACTATCAATTTTTCTTGGAAAATAGTCCAAAGGCAAAACGAGCAATCGGAAACAGTCTGCAATTAGCGCTAGTAACCACTATTATTGGCGTGGTCATTGGTACGGCTTTTGCTTATTATCGTGTGCGGAAACCAAATCGCTGGAGTCAATTCTCAGAAATGTCGATTAGTTTACCATACGCACTACCAGGTACCGTAATGGCGTTAGCGATGATTTTTGCTTGGATGGAGCCTGTACCTGGCTGGAATCCAGGAATATATGGATCAGTAATGATTCTTTTTATCGCTTATATTACTAGATTCTTAATTTTGCAAGTAAGAGGAAGTATTACGGCTATTATGCAAGTAGATGTGTCTATGGAAGAAGCGGCAATGGTGAGTGGCTCGAATGGCTGGTCGAAATGGCGAAAAATACTAATTCCGCTGTTATTACCGAGTGTGCTAAGTGGGGCATTCTTGGTTTTCCTCACAGCATTAACCGAATTAACAGTATCTTCCTTATTGTGGTCAAGTAATAGTGAAACAATCGGAGTGGTTATTTTCAGTTTTGAACAATCTGGTTACACCACTTATTCAACAGCTTTTTCCAGTTTGATCATCGCCTTCATTTTATTTGGTTTTATCACATTATATGTGCTTCAATACTTTTGGAACAGAAAGGTGGCAAACGTCAAATGACAATAGCAATTAATCAACTAAGTAAAGAATTTGACGGATTTCAAGCACTTAAAAAAATAAATTTGCAAGTACGAGAAGGGGAACTTATTGCGATCTTAGGTCCTTCTGGTTGTGGCAAAACAACATTACTTCGGTTATTAGCAGGCTTTCTATCACCGAGTGAAGGAGAGATCGTAATCGGTAATAATGCAGTTGGTAATCCGCAGCAAACATTACCACCTGAACATCGAAATATCGGGATGGTCTTTCAATCTTTCGCATTATGGCCGCACTTAAACGTGCAAGAACATATTCGTTTTCCATTAATGCATCATCGATTTGTTAGAAAAGAAATAAAAAAGAACCAACATGAACGGATAAACGAAGTGTTGAAAATGGTGGATTTAGAGGCGTTTGCTGAGCGGATGCCTAACGAATTATCTGGTGGACAGAAACAACGTGTGGCATTAGCTCGGGCAATTGCACCTCAACCTGAATTATTATTGATGGATGAACCACTAAGTAATCTAGATGCCGAACTGAGAATGGAAATGCGCAGTGAAATCCAAGCCTTACATCAGTTGACAAAGGCAACGATTGTCTATGTAACACACGATCAGGGTGAAGCTTTGGCAATGGCAGACCGCATTGTTGTAATGAACCAAGGGGAAATAGAACAAATCGGTACACCTAGTGACATCTATACGAAACCAGTTTCCCCATTCGTTGCACGCTTTGTAGGAAAAGCTAATTTAGTAGAAGGTGTCTGGAACGAGAAGCATTTTGTCCCTTCGTTAGCTTCCGATATCCGCTGGCCAGATACAGGTGTCGTTTCGGCTATGAAAGAACAAAACATTTATCCAGTACGGCCGGAACAATTTAGACTAACTAAAGAAAATGAAACTGGCAGTGGCTTACCTGGCCAGATTACTAGTGTACAGTTTCAAGGGAAAGAAATTCACTATACGGTAGAAGTAGCAGATCAAACATGGGCTGTTCATACTGATGTATCAGAACAATTCTCTTTAGGCGAAGCGGTATATATTCAACTATCAGTGCCACGTAATACAGCAACCAAGAACCATCAACACCAAGCAATATAATCGCTTACATTATATCTCTATGCTAGAATGAGACTAGATTTAATAGGAGAGGTGAGAGTGATGAAGAAACTTGAATTAGGTAACAGTGGTTTGCAAGTTAGTGAAATTTCGTTAGGCTGTATGCGAATGGACCAATTGTCCAAGCAAGATGCAAATCGTGTAATTGAAAATGCGCTTGAACTAGGGATAGACTTTTTTGATCATGCTGATATTTATGGTGGCGGTAAATCAGAAGAAATTTTCGCTGATGCGATTAATATGAACCCATCTATTAGAGAAAAAATGGTGATTCAATCGAAATGTGGGATTCGCGACGGCTTTTTTGATTTTTCCAAAGAACATATTCTTGCCTCAGTGGAAGGCAGTTTAAAAAGATTAAAAACAGATTATTTAGATGTGCTTTTATTACATAGGCCAGACACACTAGTTGAACCAGAAGAAGTGGCAGAAGCATTTAATGAGTTAAAGCAAAGTGGAAAGGTTCGCCACTTCGGGGTAAGTAACCAAAATCCGACCCAAATCGAATTACTAAAAAAATATGTCGAGCAAGACTTAGTAGCTAACCAGCTGCAATTAAGCTTGATGTTTACACCAATGATCGATGCTGGTCTAAATGTAAATATGGAGCATGATCCAGCGATTGTTCGAGATGGAGGAGTGTTGGATTACAGTCGTCTTCATAATATGACGATCCAGCCATGGTCCCCATTCCAGCACGGTTTCTTTGAAGGTGTATTTGTTGATAATGATCAATTCCCGATATTAAATGAAAAATTACAAGAGTATGCAGAGAAAAAGGGTGTCACGAAATCAGCGATTGCAATTGCATGGATTTTACGTCATCCAGCCAGAATGCAGCCTATTGTAGGTACTATGAATCCTGAACGACTGCAAAATGTTGCGAAAGCATCAGAAGTAAATCTGACAAGAGAAGAATGGTATGACTTGTATCGGATTGCGGGGAATAAGTTGCCGTAAGAATTAGTAGCTGTTTATCTTATAGATAAACAGCTACTTTAGTTTTTAGAGCATTTCTTTACAAGTAGGAATGCTCTTTTTTTATGTCTTTAAAATATGCAATTTAAATTTATCACAATAAAAAAATAACAAAAAACAGTAATTATTTATTGTTAAACGATAAAAATGTGCTATAATTCAAATGAAGAATAATGAAATGAGGTGCTTTTTTGAAAAAAGGTTCAACGCTCTTTTTAAAGATAGCTGTTCTTTTTATTGGAATTCCAGTTCTAGCTTTGTGTCTATTTGGATTAGTTAAGTTAGCTAATAATCCAGTAAGCCCCGACTATGCTCATTTACTGTATCCCATTGTAATAGGGATGTATCTATCAGCGATTCCATTTTACATGGCATTGTATTGGGCTTTTAGACTTTTAAACCATATTGATAAAAATAAAGCTTTCTCGCAAATATCTGTTAAAGCTTTAAAGAATATAAAAAATTGTGCTATCACAATCAGCAGCTTGTATGTCGTTATCATTCCGTTCGTTTACCTTGTGGCAGAGAAAGATGATGCTCCAGGTCTTATCATATTCGGAATGGTCCCTATCTTTGCTTCAATGGTAATTGCTGTTTTTGCTGCAGTTTTACATCGACTTTTACAAGAAGCAATAGATATAAAATCGGAAAATGATTTAACAGTCTGAGAAGATAGAATATATAAATACGAAGAAGCTCAAGCATTATAAAGCAGAATATTATGTGTTTTTTCCTAGAGTTCGTATAATAAAGGGGAAGTAATTTGGAGGTGACAAAATATGGATAAAAATCAAATTAAAAAGGATATCATCGATGCGATGCATTATCGACATGCAACGAAAAAATTCGATCCGAATAAAAAAATAGAGGAAGCGGATTTCCGGTTCATACTTGAAACAGGGTACTTATCTCCAAGTTCATTTGGTATTGAGCCGTGGAGATTTTTAATTATTCAAAGTCCGGAATTGCGCGAAAAAATTAAAAATACGTCATGGGGAGCAAGAGGGAAAGTAATGGATGCTAGTCATTTCGTTATATTCTTAGCTCGAACAGCAAAGGATACGAAGTATGATGCTGAATATCTGCTTGACCATTACAAAAACGTACATCAATACCCTGATGAAGCATTACAAGGATTATTACCGATGATTGAAAACTTCCAGAAAGAAGATTTTGATTTATTGGTCGATGATCGTCGTATGCTAGACTGGTCATCTAAGCAAACATATATAGCACTGGCTAATATGATGACAGCTGCTGCCCAAATAGGTGTTGACTCTTGTCCAATTGAAGGTTTCCCAATGAAAGAAATGAACGAATTACTACATGAAGAGGGACTTTTAGAAGAAGACAGCTTTTCGATTTCTGTAATGGCAGCGTTCGGCTATCGCTTGCAGGATGCTCCAGAGAAAAGCAGACGTCCGTTTGATGATATCGTGAAATTTGTATAATATGTAAAGCCGTGGTTAAAGATACCACGGCTTTCTTCACATATAAAGGGTGGCTAACATAATCCCTAATGTTTCTTGGTAAATCTCATCAAATTGACTAATTGGAAGTGGGTTCATACCTGAACCTAACTCGACAGTGTAACCAGGCCTGCGAAACTCCTGTATAAACCAATCCTTGTATCCCGCAAAGCTATCAACATATTGAACGGCCTCATATCCGCTAACACGACTATATTCTTGAACAATCGTTTCAGAGGCTGATGGCTCCATTCCTTGATATCCCCAAAAAATCACTTCGCCTTGTGTATGAAAAGCGTTCATTATTTCAAATGGTCGCGCTCTCGCCAAATCAGCCATGGTAATTGCTTCAGGTTCTGATAATGGTTCGTAACCTGGGAAATCTCGTGGCGCTGGTGAATCCGGTTTTCTGGCTGCTTCTGTTTCCCATAATGCTGGATATTGATTGTTCAGATCCACCCCATTAATATTAGCCTTCCATCCCGAGAAATCCGTATTCCCATTATTGAGTGACAGTACAAAATCTTGTTGTGACCCTGCAGCCTCTGCGCCGTTGATGACAAGGTTAACGCCATCTGGATTTACCATCGGAACAAGAGAGAGCGTATTCGATTCAAAGTAGGTTAACATATCTAACCCACGTATTGGTGAATTATTGGTCAATGCTAATGCATAATCATTCAGGAAGAGCATAATAACAGGGGTAGTGATCCATTCTTGTGCGTGAAAAGATCCATTAATATGTTTTTGTCTTGATCCACTACCTATTTGTAATTCAATTATCTCTTTATCTAATACTGAATTTCCAATCGATTGTTGTTGAATAAAAGGGTAAAGTTCAATAAGTCGTTGGAGATCTGTAACCATTTTTTCATATGTGTAGTCATTTACATCGGTAATAACCGGAGTTGTAATTCGTTGAGGAAGAGTAATTGTTTGCCCAATTTGAAGTTGTGTTGGCTGGACGCTTGGATTTATTCGTATTAAAAGATCAACCGAAATTTGATTGCTTTGAGCGATCGACCATAACGTATCGTTCGTTTGTATCGTATAGGTTACAGCTTGGTAGCCTGGAATGCTTACCTCTTGCCCTATCATAAGTTGATTAGGGTTGAGGTGCTGGTTAGAAGCAATAATTAAAGGAAGAGGGATTCCGAATAATTGACTGTAGTACCAGAATGAATCCCCTTGTATAACTTGAATTTTCATCAACATGACCTCCGTTCTTAGCTGCTATTTCATCCTATGATCGAAAGCCTTGAATCATGACAAATCGCCATTCCATCACTATATGAAATGACGATTTATATTATATCTTGGTCCTAAACGGACATAATCTCATTTTATCTAGAAAGCAGAAGTCCAGCCACCATCAGCGGTAATCGTCGTTCCATTTACAAATTTAGATTCCTCAGAAGCTAAGAATAACGCAACATTTGCGATATCTTCAGGAGTTCCGACGTTTGGAATCAGACTTTGCGCTAATTTTGTTCGTTCAGAACCGTATTCACTGATATTTTTCATAGATCCTTGAATATTTGTTTGAACCGCACCCGGTGCTATCGCGTTACAGCGAATTCCTTTTTGGGCATACATATGCGCTGTATTTTTTGTTAAACCAATGACAGCATGCTTGGAAGCTGTATATGTTGCACCAGCATGTGCCCCGTTTAACCCTCCGGAAGATGCGGTATTAATGATGATTCCTTGTCCCTTTTCCAAGAAAACAGGAACAGCTTTACGCATTGCACGCATTACAGCCTTTGTATTCACATCAAAAATTAAATCCCAACGATCATCGTCAATTTCATTAACCGGTTCGAACCCGTCCATGATACCAGCGTTATTCACTAGAATATCTAACGTGCCGAATTCATTAACAGCCGTTTCTATCATCAGGTCAATATCGTTTGCATTTGTAATATTTACTTCAATTGCCTTAGCTTTTCCACCATTTTTTTCGAGTTCTGCGGCAAGATTATTCACACCATCAGCATTTAAATCTGCTAGTACAACCGCTGCCCCTTCACTTGAAAATCGTTCTGCGATAGCTTTTCCCATCCCAGATGCAGCACCGGTCACAACAGCAACTTTATCTTTTAATATCATCTTCATTCCTCCCATTATGTCAACGTTTAACTATAAATAAACAAATGTTTGTTAATCAACATTTGTTTACAGTATAATCTAAAAAGGATGATAGAAACAATCATCAATCAATGCAGCCATTGTTCGTTAGTGTACATTTTTGAACAATATGTATATATTTTGCGAAATATTAAACAAAAGGAGAGGAATTGTTGATGGATAATTACCATGACAGAAGAGTGCGAAAGTCGAAAATTGCCTTGAAGAATGCATTAATATCGCTGTTACAACAGAAGAATCTTCAACAAATTACAGTGACAGAAATTGTCCAAGCTGCCGACGTTAACCGTGGAACTTTTTATAAACATTTTCAATATAAAGAAGAGTTATTAGAAGAAATGGTAGATGATATTATTGTTGATTTAATTGATTCTTATCGCGAACCATTAAAAGAAGGGGAGAAGATTTCGATCAATAATTTAAATGTGTCTGCTATAAAAATATTTGATCATGTAGAAAATCACGCGGTTTTCTATACGATTATAGCAAAATCCAATGCACTTGTTGGATTACAGAGCCGGATTTGCATGCAATTAACAGATTTAATGAGAGAGGTAGTAGAACAGACGCAGGATATAAAGGGAATTGAACACAATTTATTAGCGAGCTATCAGGCATATGCGATATGGGGTTTAATTATGGAATGGATTAACCAAGATTTTAAATATAGTGCTTGCTATATGTCCAATCAACTGTTAACGATTTTGCAGTTCACAAGATACAGTTAAAGCGAGAGCAATTCCCTCGCTCTAACTATACTTTGCTTGGATACGCCAGTCTAATACAAAATTTCCAAATGGAATAAAGGCGACTGCAATGGCACTAAATAACCAGATAAATGACCAACGTACTTTGTATGTGGTGTACAATGTAAAGAGTATGTATGCAATAAACAAAGCTCCATGAATACTTCCGACAACAGTAACGATTTCTGGTAAACCAGCCCAATACTTTAATGGCATTGCAAGAAAGAGTAAGATTACTAGTGATGTTCCTTCTATAATACCAAGTATTCGGAAACGTTTAATATCCTTCAATGTTCTTCTAGACCCTCCCTTAGCCATTTATCACGGTGTTAAATAAATTCCCAGTGAGGAAAATCTCACTTAATTTAATAGAGTATGCAAGCTATAAACGAAGATCACTAGCTCCGAGCAGCCAGAAACTAGGCGACTTCACGAATCACCATACGCTAAGTCATCATCGGTTCGTAAACACACTGTGATTCCTTTATCTTAGTTGATTTTGAAGTCGCTACGTTTTAATCGGGAGCTTTTCGCTTTTCTTATTATTATAGCAAACATCTTGCTGTAATACACCATGTTTGATGAATTGTAATTGTGCTTGGTAATTATGAATCGATTCGTCTAATGGAAGGTCTTTCGAGAACTTTTCAATAATATTATGAAATGTAATAGCTGAAATCATTTTCATTAATTGAAATAATTCTTCTTCATTTTCAATTTTTAAAGAAGCTAAATCTAATTGATTTTGCACTTGATGAAAATGATCAAGCTTTTCCTTACTAGCAAAGATACCTGATAATGCCTCTTCAATCTTAGAATTCATGTTTAAAAGTGCATTTCGAAAAAAAGTAAATTGTTCTTCCACGATCAATCGGTAAAATTCGATGCAAGTATCAAATAGATTCCCATTATTACTTTGAAGAATACATAAAAATTTTTCCATAGCTAAACTTGTTTGTTGATTAAAAATATAAAAATAAGCATCCTCTTTATCAGTAAAATATTGATAAAAGCTGCCTCGGGGAATTTCTGCATAAGCAATAATCTTAGCAATCGACGCTGAAGCTAATGGAGCTTTCGTAAATTCTCGATGAAGCGCGTCTAGTAATTTTTGTTTCTTTTCCTTAGGCAAGTTAAAAAAAGTCTCGTTCGGCACTTTTGTTACTCCTTTTTATGATTTTTTAGACAATCTGTGAAACAGGAAGTAGATGGAAATATCTTTCATTATTATTTATCTAAATAAATAGTTTTATGCTTTATTAATAGAAAACTCCTTGTGGAAAACACGGAACATGTCACAAAGGAGTCGGTATGGCTAATCATATGCCATGTGTAAGAGTATCTGATTGAATGAATAAGAGAAACGGTATTTATTATATCGGATACAGTTTGAAAATTATAAGAAGAAAATAAAAAATATCACATGTAAACCCTCGTACAATTTATAAACAGGTTCAGTTCAAATCGGTAATAGCGAAAGCGGATGATGATCATTCAATTGATATTTTGCAGTTATGGAATCGGATGCTCTATCACGACAACTGTCCCCCAACCTTTCTTACTGCGGATGATAAATTGATATTGGTTATTAAAAAGTAATGAAATCCGCTTTTTAATATTAGCTAAGCCAATGTGGTTGGTGATATATTCATTTTTATCATGTTCTTCCAATAACTCTTTCATTCTTTCTTTCGACATACCTATTCCATTGTCAATAATCGTAAATCGGATTTTATCTGCTCTTTTTCTAATTTTGATTTTAATCCGAATATTTTTGTCACCGTCACAACCATGTGTGATACTATTTTCAACAATTGGTTGCAAAATAAATTTCAGTACTTGTTCATGAAGGATACGCTCATCGTAATCCCAATCGATTGTAAAACCATGATCAGAACGAATATGAATAATATCTAAGTAGTTTTTGGTATGATGAATTTCTTCTGCAAGCGTCACGGTATGGTGTTTAATCCGTAAAGAGAAATCTAATATATCTGTTAATGTTTCCAGCATTTGTGTTACCTTGTTCGGTTTGCCTGTCAATGCCATTGCTCTCCAATAAATGATTGCTAAGGTGTTCGAAAGAAAGTGAGGATTAATCTGATTTTGTAATGCCGATAATTCGGCTTCTTGAAACTGGTATTTCTTTTCGTGTAATTCCATTTCTAAATTCTTTTTAGCTATAAAATTCTTCAAAAGTTTACGAACAATTAGTTGGTATTCGTTATCTTTGAACGATATATTTTTGATTAATGCTTCTTCATCCTGATTGGATGTATGTAACATCGAAATAATATCACTGACATGACGCGCATTTTTACGAGTTAAATAATAGATCGTTGTCGTTCCGAGCATTAAAGATAAAAGGACAAAAATCAATGTCAATAATCGTAATTGATTGGGTATCCTGTAAATTTCGGCCTTTTCGACGAGTGAAAAATAGCGCAAACCATAGTTGTCGGAGGCAAGTTGATTCACAATATATGCTGTTTTATCTATAGTGACCTCATAGGTGGAACGGTTACTCGGAAGTAAAAAATGTTCCGGATCGATTGAATTACTCATACTGTTACCAAACAATTTATGATTGTTTTCATCCAAGACAAAGATACTTTGGTGGTGATAGTTGTTTAACTCTTTGATTAAATTGGAAAAGTACCGCTGATAAATATTTAAGACAATCAGCCCTTCCGAAGTTTGTGAATTGGATTTGAACACATTTCGAAATACACTGATTACTGGTTCTTGTTTGGTGAATGAATAGTCTGGAATTTGCCGGTTTTTTATCCAAATATCTTCCGTAGTAGAAGTTTCATCAAACTCTTGCAACCAGGAAGCATCAGGCATTTCTTCCACTTCGGTTATGCCGTATCTCGATGTTAAGACACGATTATGTTGGTTTTGGTAGTATATATAAATCGATTGAATATATGGTGTAGCGATTTCTTTTCTTCTAATAGTCCCTTCCTGATAGTTTGCATTCTTTACTTGGTCGTAAGCAAAAGAATCAGCATCAAATATATTTTGTAAGGATAAAATGATTTCCGGATTCCAATTATAATCGAGGTTTAACAAGTACATTTCATTAAGTATCGTATTTGTTTGTTGTTCAATTTGCTGTAAGACATTGGTATGATTACTCTGAATCGATTCCCGCATATATTTGTCGGTAATGAATATTGCAAACGAGCCAAGGATAAAAACAGGAATCAAAAGAGGAAAAACAAACAATAAAATGTTTTTAATTAAAATTTTGTTGTTCATTTTGTGCTCTCCATATTCGCGTTTCTAAAATCCCTTGGGGTGACACCATAATATTTCTTGAAAGTTCTGGTGAAATTCTTCGGGTTATGATAACCGACTGCTTCACTAATTTCATAAGTTTTATAATGATAATCCCTTAACAACTCAGCTGCTTTTTCCATTCGTGTTTTCGTAATAAAGTGGGAAATGTTATCGCCTGTTTTTTCTTTATATAGCCTACTGATATAATTAGGAGACATTTTTAATACATGAGCAATGTCGTCTAAACAAATATCTGCATAATTTTTTTTAATATATTCCTCGATCGTCTGAATAATATTGCCGATGTAATTTTCTTTTTTGTGATGGTGAATCCACTCTTTGTCCATTTGAATTTTTACAGCAGTAAATACTTCCTGTATCTCTTCAAATTTTCCAGGTTTTACAATATAGTCTTTAACTCCATATTTCAAAGCTTCTTTCGCATATTGGAAATCCCGATACGCACTTAAAAAAATGATGTAAACCATAGATTTTTGTTTATGGAGTTCCTTAGCCAATTCAATTCCATCCATTAGCGGCATACGAATATCTGTTAAGATCAGGTCGATTTCGTTTTGCTCAATATACTCCAATGCTTGCTTGCCATTCACACATTGATATACAACCTCAAACCCAAGTTGATTCCAAGGGAAATAATTCGCTAATCCAATTCGTATTTCGGCTTCATCATCGACAATGATCATTTTATACATCACTATTCCCCCCTAAAAGTATCTTATGTTTATCGATCGTAAAAAAGGATACCTTTTTGACAGGGTAGATAAATAGAATGCCTAATTTCATTGTTCAAGCTACTTCCTAATCTTGAAAACGCTTACTATAATAGTCCTAACACAAGGTGTTTACTGAAGAAACGAGGTGAAGTAATGAATGCAGTAGCGCTAACGGAAGTAGTGCGTAAATTCTGTGAGGGACTGATAAAACTTGTTTACCTCAACTTGTTATGGTTATTGTTTTCACTTGTTGGATTAGGAATATTTGGAGTTGTACCAGCGACTGTTGCTTTATGTAAAATTCAAAAATGCTGGCTGGAGGAGGTTCACATCTCATCTGTTTTTTATCAATACTGGCGCAGCTTTAAACAGCATTTTATTCAGTCAAATCTATTAGCAATTGTATTGACGTTAATAGGAAGTCTTATCTATTTTGATTTGAAGTTCTTTATTGAGCAAGGTGGCGTATTATTTCAGATTATCAGTGTTTTTATTTTTATTTTATCTGTTTGGTTTATGATTACTGTTTTATATATTGTTCCGATTTATGTATCTTACCGATTAAAATTGTTTGGTTATATCAAATACGCCTTTATTATTGCGATGTTAAACCCGTTGAAAACAATCGGGATGGCTTTTTCAACCTGGGGGATGGTGTATATTTCCCTTTATTTTCCGCAAGTTTTGTTTTCAATTGGGATCAGTCTCAGCTTTTATATGATCATGATTATTTCCTTACAAGCAATAGATCGAGTAAAGACTTATCAACAAAAGCTTGCTAAAACGGTGTGATAAAACAATGACACTACAGGTGATTGTTTTCTATAAAAATGAAAAAGGGGAGAAATATTATGCAAAAGAAATGGATTTTTTTATTTTTGTTTATCTTGTTGTTCTTATTGTGTAGTTTTGTAACAGCCTGCAGTTCCGGTGGATCAGATGATGGTGATGACAATGCAGATCAAGTGGATGATGCGACAGAACAGACTGGATCAGAAGAAGCGGTGGGGGATGAAGATGCAGAAGTTGAGCTACGGATTTTATGGTGGGGTTCACAAGACAGACACAATCGTACACTGGAAGCGATTGATATGTATGTAGAAGAAAATCCTCACGTCAAGATTTCACCGGAATTTACCGGCTGGGATGGTTATTGGGAGAAGATGGCGACACAAGCAGCCGGAGGGAATATGCCTGATATTGTGCAAATGGATTATGCCTATTTGACAGAATATGTTGGCAGAGATTTATTAGTGGATTTAAATCCTTTTGTTGAAGATGGCACATTAGATTTAAGTGATGTCGATGATATCTATCTAGACGGTGGAAAGGTAGAGGGTGGATTATATGCTGTTAATTTAGGAGCAAATGTTCACGGTGCTGCCTATGATAAGGAAATGTTCGAGGAAGCAGGAGTACCAGAACCAGAGCCAGGTTACACTTATGAAGATTTAAAAAGTTTTGCGGTTGAATTATCGGAAAATCTCGATGGTGCCTATGGAATACAGCCATTTGCAGGAGTCAATAACCTTAGACACTATTTACGACAAAATGGTGTGTCCTTATTTAATGAAGAAGGGACGGCGCTAGGTTATGAAGATGATCAATTACTCATCGATTATTTGCAATTGACGGTTGATATGCTGGAATCAGGAGCGGCGGCACCAGCAGATGTGTTTATGGATGCAGGATCTAATATAGAACAACAGCCGATAGTAAATGGTGAAACAGCAATGTTCCTTGATATCTACAGTAATCAAATCGTTGCATTAGAATCTGCAGCTGGTCGTTCTTTAGAATTAAGTCTCAGTCCTGTTTTAGAGGGTGGAGAACATGGACATTTCTTAAAACCAAGTCAATTTTTCTCGGTAACAACGCATTCAAAAGAACAAGAAGAAGCAGCGAAGTTTATTAGCTATATTACGAATAATTTAGAAGTGAATGAAGTCTTAAATGCTGAACGCGGGGTACCGATCGCAACTGCTGTACGTGATCACCTGCGTGATTTACAAGATTCAGTTGGGGTAAAAATGTTTGATTTCGTAGAATTGGCACAAGATTATTCAAAGCCAATCGATCCACCTGAGCCAGAAGGGGCTACAGAGATTTTAACGTTATACGAAAATGAAGTAGAGCATGCGATTTATTACGATCAAACGACACCAGAAGAAGCAGCAGCCAATTTCAGGGAAAAAGCCAGTGAAATTCTAGCGAAAAACGAATAAAGATAGACTTATTAGCACTGTGATAAAAAGTTCTGCGGCAAGCCATCCTAAGCTGGCTTGCCTACTGACTCAGGAGGTGTGACAGATGAGGGAAAATAGTACAAATGGTAAGAAACTGAGGAAATTAAGGTCTCAAACTTCGATAGATATAATTGGCTTTTCATTTATATCGCCTTGGTTAATCGGTTTTCTCGGTTTTATTGTCGGACCGATGCTCGCATCATTATATTTCTCATTTACCGACTATGACTTATTATCTACTCCGACATGGATCGGGTTAGATAATTATACGAATATGTTTACCAATGATGAACGCTTCATCCAAGCATTAAAAGTTACCTTTATCTTTGTGTTTGGTTCGGTACCATTGAAGTTAGCCTTTGCGTTATTTGTGGCGATGTTATTTAATACGAAAAGAAAAGGCATTGGCCTTTATCGTACGATGTATTATGTTCCTTCCATACTCGGTGGGAGTGTAGCGATTGCTGTAGTGTGGAGACAGTTATTTGGCAGAGACGGTGCAATAAATGATATTTTAGCTTTTTTTGGATTCGAAGGTACTAGTTGGGTAACGCATCCATACTACGCGTTATCGACTTTGATTATATTAGTAGTTTGGCAGTTTGGATCACCGATGTTGATCTTTCTAGCAGGACTTAAGGCAATTCCGTATGAACTATACGAAGCAGCTGCAGTTGATGGCGCCAGTCCGTTTCTTCAGTTTATCAAGATTACGTTACCGATGTTGTCACCTGTTATTTTCTTCAATTTAGTGATGCAGACGATTCAAGGGTTTATGGCTTTTACCCAAAGTTTTCTGATTACGAATGGTGGTCCAATGGATCGAACGTTATTTTACGCGGTATATTTATATGAAAAAGCATTTGCTCATTTTGATATGGGCTATGCTTCCGCATTAGCTTGGGTTTTATTAATTATATGTGCCGTATTTACAGCATTTATTTTTAAAACAGCGAAGAGCTGGGTTTATTACGAGTCGGAAGGAGGTAACTAACCGTGCAGAAAAGAAGAATGCGAAAAACCATTGTCTATCACGGCTTTATCTGGTTGCTAGGTTTTATCATGATTTATCCGATTCTATGGACAATAGCAAGTTCCTTAAAACCAGAATCAGAGATTTTTAGAAATGCTGCTTCTTTGATTCCTTCCGAATGGATGTGGGGAAACTTTACAAAAGGCTGGGAAGGGTTTGGTAATCTATCCTTTTCAACATTCTTTATTAACTCTACCTTTGTGACGACGATGGTAGTGATCGGAACATTATTTTCCTCCACTTTAGTAGCCTTTGGTTTCGCTCGGATCCAGTTTCGCTTTCGTACTATTTTATTTGTTTGTATGATTGTGACCTTGATGTTACCGCAACAGGTCACGTTGATTCCGCAATATATTTTGTTTCACAATTTAGGCTGGGTAAACACTTATCTGCCGTTGATTGTTCCATCATTTATTGGTGGAATACCGTTCTTTATTTTCCTGATGATTCAATTTATTCGTGGTATTCCACGTGAGTTGGATGAAGCTGCCTATATGGACGGAGCCGGCACTTTTCAAATTTTTTGGCGGATTATTCTACCGCTGACAACACCGGCACTAGCTACAGTGGCAATCTTTTCTTTCTATTGGACGTGGGATGACTTTATGACACCGTTAGTCTATTTAAATGATACAGAATTATATACGGTTGCGCTTGGCTTACAAATGTTTTCAGATCCATCTTCATTATCTGCATGGGGTCCAATGTTTGCCATGTCTGTCGCATCGATTGTACCGCAATTATTAGTGTTTTTGTTTTTTCAAAAGTACTTAGTGGAGGGGATTACAGCAGGGAGTGTGAAGGGATGAAGTTGTTACTACTTTTCTTTATTGCGAAATCCCGTCTGTTTAATGCGAAATGAAGCATCTTTATTGCGAAACCAATTTTCTAGTTGTCTAACCAAGTACACTCTCAGTCAAAATCATTCTAAAATAAAACAATATGAGCTATTTTATTAACCTGCCGCTTACCATACAATAAAGTAAGACGATGAGCTGTTTACCACTTAGCGAGATGAAGTAGGAAAATTGCATCATCACATTACAACAGTGTAAAGTTAAAGTTGAAAGCGTTTTATTATTTTTCTAGCACTATATAGAAGGAGTGACAAACAAATGACAAAAGTGAGATTAGGAATTATTGGTTTAGGTCAGCAAGGTGGAGCTTATGGAAATATGATCAGAGAAGGTCGTATTAGCAATATCGAGATTGGCGCAATCTGTGATAACGATCCTGAAAAGAAAAAACGCGCAGATCAGGAATTTCCCGGAGTGCCTTTTTATCAAGATTATATCGAAATGTTAAATAGCGGAAATGTTGACGCGATTGTAACCTGTGTCCCACATTACTTACATCCAGAAATGGGAATCGAAGCCCTTGAACGTGATATTCACGCACTCTTGGAGAAGCCAGCAGGTGTATATACTAAACAAGTCAAGGAAATCAATGAATTCGCCAAAACTAAACCAGATGTAACTTACGCAATTATGTTTAATCAGCGAACCAATCCTCTTTATCAAAAAGTAAAAGAAATCATTGATAATCGAGAAATAGGAAATATTAGAAGGACAAACTGGATTATTACGACCTGGTGGCGTCCACAAGGTTATTATGATGCGGGTTCATGGCGAGCGACATGGGATGGTGAAGGTGGCGGTGTATTAGTGAACCAGGCACCACACCAAATTGATTTATTGCAATGGATTTGTGGTATGCCAGAAAAAGTCTACACGAAGGCACAATACGGCTACCAACGAAACATTCCTGTAGAAGATGATGTAACAACGATATTAGATTACGGTAACGGTGCAACAGGTGTATTTATTACTTGTACCCATGATGTAATGGGGACAGATCGTTTAGAAATTCATGGCGATCAAGGAAAAATTGTTGTAGATGACAGTAAAAAAGTAACGATTAAACGATTGAATAAACCAGAAAAAGAAATGAGCGACACCATGTCGATGCAAGAAGTGTCGAAATTATTCCAAGGAGAAGGACCGGGAGCAATCTATCAAGAGGAAGTGTTAAATTTTGATAGTGTGTGGGGCGGGCAACACATTGCTGTTCTAAAAAATTTCGCTGCCAATATTTTAGATGGAACCCCATTGATTGCACCAGGAAGTGATGGTATTCATGGAGTGGAACTAGCAAATGCCATGCACCTATCCAGCTGGTTGAATAAAGAAGTAACCTTGCCAATCGATGAAAATCAATATCTAGAAGAATTAAACAAATTAAGAGAGCAAGAAATCAGATCAAACATTCATTCATGACAAAGGGTGTGATATTGTGCTGCGAGTGGGAATTATTGGCCTTGGTGATATTTCAAAGATTCATATAGAGGCGATTAACGAAAATGCACATGCTGAATTAGCAGCAGTTTGTGATATAGACCGATCATTAGAACATAGTGTGAAAGGAGTTCCTTTTTTTACAGATTATCACGCAATGTTAGACGAAATAGTCCTTGATTGTGTCCATATTTGTTTGCCACACTATTTACATTATCCAGCAACAAAAGCAGTTGTAGAAAACGGCGTGCATGTAATGTTAGAGAAGCCTCTTGCACATCATGTAAAAGACAGCCGTGCCATCGTAGAGTTGGAAGAGAAACACCCTGATGTGAAAATATGTGTCAGTCTTCAAAATCGGCTGAATGAAACCGTGGAAGAACTAGCATCAATTATGGCTAGTGGTAAATACGGGGAGGTAAAAGGGTTAAAGGGAATTGTCACATGGCATCGTCCTAAATCCTACTATGACGTAAAGCTGTGGCGTGGTTCGATGGAATTGGCCGGGGGCGGTGTCATGATCAATCAAGCCATTCATACACTAGACCTTTTACAATGGTTGGGTGGTAAAATAGATAGTATTCGAGGCTCGATCGATTGTTTACTAGATTATGGGTATGAGGTGGAGGATACTGCAACAGCTCATATAAAATTTCAAAATGGTGCCACAGGTCTCTTTTTTGCGACTAATTCTCATGCCGAGAACTCATCTGTTGAGTTGCAAGTTATCTTAGAGAACACAAAATTGACGATAAAAGACAGTATTTTAACGATAATGAATGATAATGGTAAGGCAGTGAAATTGGTGGAAGACCGAAAATTACCAGGCACAAAATTTTATTATGGAGCAAGTCATGCAAAATTGATCGATCAATTTTACCAAGCAATTTTCCATGATAGTAATGATTACATTCATGCCAGAGACGCACAAACTTCGATGGAAATGATTCATTTAATTCGGGAATCCTCAGATGCGAAACAAACAATGAAGATGAACCTTTTTCATGATCAAACGTAATGTGAAACTATGATCAGTGCGGATTTACAGACGTTTAGCACCATGATAAATGTTTTTATTAGGAAAATTATCTGAAAACACTTACAATAGATAGTAGATTAATAGATGTAAGGAGTGTTAGTGGAATGAGTAAAGCAGATGGTATGAATTATGCACCAAAAGGAAAGCCGAATCCAGTTGTCAAAGAAGGAGAATTTGTCTTTGCAGCAGCAGGATTAGACCATGGACATATTTTCGGACAATGTAATGGACTATTGGAAGCTGGCGCTACTTTAAAGTGGGTTTATGATCCAGATCAAGAAAAGGTAGATAATTTTCTAAAAAAATTTCCACAAGCCCAACAAGCAGAGTCTTTAGAACAAGTGTTAGACGATCAAGAAGTGAAGCTTGTTGCAGCAGCAGCCATTCCATCGGAGAGAAGTACCTTAGGCAATCGTGTTATGAGAGCGGGGAAAGATTACTTCACAGACAAAACACCATTCACAACCCTCGAACAATTAGAAGAAACCAAAAAGGTAGTAGAAGAAACAGGACAAAAATATATGGTTTATTTTAGTGAAAGGTTGCACGTGGAGAGTGCGGTTTTTGCCGGGCAACTAATTGAACAAGGTGCGATCGGTAAAGTGATTCAAGTTACCGGTTTTGGTCCACACCGCTTAAATGCACCGAGTAGACCAGATTGGTTTTTCCAAAAAGAGAAGTACGGCGGCATCTTATGCGACATAGGCAGCCACCAAATTGAGCAATTTTTATTTTATACAGGCTGTGAAGATGCAGAAGTATTACACAGTAAAGTTGGCAATTATGATAATCCTGATTATCCTGAGTTGGAAGATTACGGTGATGCCACATTACGGGGAGATAATGGAGCAACACAATTTTTCCGTGTCGATTGGTTTACCCCTGACGGCTTAAGTACTTGGGGAGATGGAAGAATGTTTATCGTTGGTACAGATGGAACGATTGAAATTCGCAAGTATGTTGATTTAGCGACTGATAGAGGTGGAAATCAGCTTTATCTTGTGAATCAAGAAGGGGAAAAACACTTTGACCTGAATGGAAAAGTAGGTTTCCCATTCTTTGGTGAATTGATTAAAGATTGTATGCATCGTACTGAGAATGCGATGACACAAAAACACGCATTCAAAGCAGCTGAATTATGCCTGAAAGCTCAAGAACAAGCGATAAACGTAACATAAAGAAAACTTGAAGAGGCTGTTCCAAAAGTTATCGTACATAACTTTTGGGCAGTCCTTTTCGTTTCTTACATAGAAAAAATGATGAATCGAACCTATCTAAAGGAAGCGAGAGCGTGAAAAAAATCGTTCTCCCAGCGAATGGATCAAACCTAATCGCATTTTCACCTTGCTTTTTTCTCGAAAAAAAACTACTGACCGTTATCAAAAAATCATATTCCTTTTTCCAAAATTATGTGATAAAATCAAAATAACAACGTTGTTATAAAAAGGGAGTGAGCATTTGACAGAGTTTCTAGTCATCTTTAAAGATGTAATTCTCCCTATTTTTATTTTATTAGCGATTGGGTTTTATTTACATCTTAAATTTACATTGGATTTAGCAACCTTAGCAAAATTAAATATTTATTTTGTTGTACCAGGTTTTATTTTTGTGAGATTATATGAGGCGACTTTTAGCCTCCAGCTTTTCGCACATGTATTAGCATTCTTCTTATTACTTGTTTTTTTGCTCTATTTAGCAGCGATAACCATTGCCAAGTTAATGAAGATAAATGGTGGAAAAAGGACAACATTTGCTAATAGCGTGATGTTTTTTAATTCAGGCAATTATGGTGTACCAGTAAATGATTTAGTTTTTCGCGCTGATCCTTATGCCATGTCGATTCAAGTTATTGTGTTAACCTTGCAAAATATTTTTCTTTTTTCCTATGGGATTTTCTCCTTGCGAGCAACAAAGGATGGAAAATGGAAGGCAGCAATGGGTTATTTTAAAATGCCTGTGTTATATGCGATGCTTTCAGGGGTTTTGTTGAATGCATGGGATGTTCCAATTCCTGAGCCAATTGCGGTATCAGCCAATTACATAGCTGATGCGATGATAGCACTTGCATTAATAACACTTGGTGCACAAGTAGCTAGAATGAAGTTTAAAAAGGGGTTATATACGGTTTATGCAAGTATTACATTACGTTTGATTGGTGGTCCGGTTGTGGCATTTATCATTATTAGTTTGTTTCAATTGGATGGCATGATGGCACAAGCCTTATTGATTGCTTCAGCAATGCCTACTTCCGTTAACAGTGCCGTTATCGCAGAAGAATACAAAAGTCATCCGGACTTAGCTGCACAAACTGTATTATTCTCCACTATCGCAAGCATGCTCACTGTCACAGCAACCGTCTATGTTGCGCAGTTACTGTTTTAAGTACAGGCGTACAAAAGTTACTTCGACGATTTATGATGTCACACGATTGCTAAAGGAAAATAATTAATGGTGCGCCAAACAAAATAGTTAAGCGGTATCATATTAATCAAAAAAAGGAGTGAATCAGATGGGGATTTTACATGAATTAGTGGAAGATATTCCGATTCCTAAAATGATGAAAGTGAAGCAATATTTTGATGATCAACAAATAGATGACTTAGGTGCAGAATTGAATAAGCAATTAAAACAAAAAGATATTGCGAATCAAATTAAACCTGGAATGGAAGTGGCAGTTGCAGTAGGTAGCCGAGGACTTGATCGTCTGGTGGAGACGACAAAAGTGACGATAGATTTTCTAAAAGAACATGGTGCCAAACCTTTTATAGTGCCTTGTATGGGTAGTCATGGTGGTGCAACAGGTCCAGGGCAAAAGGCCGTACTAGAGCATCTCGGTGTTAAAGAAGAGGTAGTTGGCGCAGAAATTCGTTCATCGATGGAAGTCATAAAAATTGATGAGTTAGAAAATGGATTACCTATTTACATTGATAAGATAGCTTCTGAGGCAGATGGCATTGTTGTCATTAATCGAGTAAAACCACATACTGCCTTCCGTGGTCCAGTCGAAAGTGGCATTATGAAAATGATTAGTATTGGATTAGGGAAGCAAAAAGGTGCAGAAGCCTGCCATCAATTAGGTTTTAAACATATGGCAGAGCACGTACCAGCTATGGCAAAAATCATTATCGATCAAATGCCAATTATGTTTAGTGTTGCGACAGTGGAAAATGCATTTGATAAAGTTGCTGAATTAGAAGTTCTATTACCAGAAGAAATTGAAGAACGGGAACCAGAACTACAAAAGCTTGCTAAAGAGTCCCTACCAAAGCTTTTCTTTGACCAGATTGACGTATTGATTATCGATGAAATCGGTAAAAACATCAGTGGTGATGGAATGGATCCGAATATTACTGGACGCTATCCAACACCGTATGCGTATGGTGGTCCTGATGTAACGAAAATGGTCGTTCTCGATCTAACGCCAGAAACAGAAGGGAATGCCAATGGTGTCGGTACTGCTGATTTTACGACACAAAAATTAGTAGACAAAATGAATCGTGAGGCAACTTATGCCAATGGACTAACTTCTACCGTTGTTGGCCCGACACATATTTCGACAGCAATGCCTAATGACAAAACAGCGATTCAAGCAGCAATCAAAACATGTAATATATTAGATTTTACCAAAGCTAGAGTAGTTCGTATTAAAAACACACTAGAAATTGGGGTGATCGAAGTATCTGAAAATATGTTGGAAGATGTGGAAAAGCATGAGAGTATCGAGAAATTATCAGTCTTATACGACTTGTCATTTAATGAGGAAGGAAATCTAAAATAAGCGAGAGAGGGGAAAGAATATTAATGAGTAAATTATTTGATTTGACGGGGAAAGTAGCAGTTGCACTTGGAGGTAATAGTACGTTAGGTGGTTCCATGGCAAAAGGGTTAGCAGAACATGGAGCGAAAGTAGCTATTGTTGGTCGTAACCTTGATACGGCAGAGGAAGTTGTGAAAGAAATAGAACATGCTGGCGGCGAAGCAAAAGCTTTTAAAGCTGATGTAAGCGATCTTTCTACAGTAGAAAACGTAGCAACAGAAATCGAAGAGTGGTCAGGAGGATGGGATATTCTCCTTAATGCGCCAGGTATGAATAGTACTACACCCTATCTAGAACTAACAACAGAAGAATGGGATAAAATTATGGATGTGAATTTAAAAGGTATTGTCTTTGCTACGCAAATTTTTGCGAAGAAAATGGTAGAACAGCAGCGGGGTGGAAGTATTATTAATATTTCTTCTGTATCATCTACCACACCATTATCTAAAGTGTTTACGTATTCTGCATCAAAAGCAGCAATCAATAGTGTAACACAATACTTAGCACGTGAATTTGCTCCGCATAATATTCGAGTAAATGCGATTATTCCAGGGTTCTTCCCTGCCGAACAAAATCGTAAAATTCTAAGTGAAGATCGTGTTCAATCTATTATGGATCATACACCGATTAAACGTTTTGGCGATCCAGAAGAATTACAAGGTGCAACAGTCTATCTTGCGTCTGATAAAGCAAGTGGTTTTGTTACTGGTGAATTACTCCGCGTTGATGGTGGATTTGGCAGCATGACGATATAATATAAAGAGATGGTGAGCAAGGTGTTAACAAACCGCGTAAGGGAGGGAGATAGAACATGCATGAGCAAAAGCATCAAAAGTTAGTATCTATTCTCCAGGAAATGAAGCAAGTAGTGGTGGCTTTTTCAGGTGGTGTAGACAGTACCTTTTTGTTGAAAGTAGCGGTGGATACTTTAGGTGTCGATAACGTTCTGGCAGTTACGGCTGATTCTGAAACATACCCAACTAGTGAATTAGAAGAAGCGAAACGACTAGCTGAGCATATTGGTGCTAGACATCAGGTGATTGAAACGAGTGAGCTAGCGATTCCTGGTTATACAGAAAATGATAAAAACCGTTGCTATTTCTGTAAAAACAGTTTATTCGAGCATCTCGTACCTATTATGAAGGAGAAAGGATTTCAAAACATTGTCTATGGTGTCATTGCCGATGATATGAGCGAGTATCGTCCGGGGATGAGAGCTGCAAAGGAACAAGGTGTACGTGGACCATTACAAGAAGCCGATTTATATAAAGAAGAAATTCGTGAATTGTCTAAACAAATGAGCTTACCAACATGGGATAAACCATCTTTTGCATGTTTATCTTCAAGAATTGCTTATGGCGAAACCATTACAAAGGCGAAGTTGACGAAAGTGGAGAAATCTGAAGCCTTCTTGAAAACAATTGGTATTCGCCAGGTTAGAGTTCGTACCCATGAAGAAATTGCACGAATTGAAGTAGAACCACAAGATATGCAGAAATTATTAGCAAATCACCAAAGAGTAACGGAAAAATTACAGAGCTATGGCTATAAATTTGTTACAATGGATTTAGTAGGTTATAAAAGCGGTAGTATGAACCGCGCTCTATCATAGTAAAGGGGTAAAAGCTTTGGATTTTTCCAAAGCTTTTACTAGCTGGGTGAAGGGGGATATTATGGAGGAAGTAGTAATCGGTCTTGATTTCGGGACTACAAGTGTAAAAGCAGTAGCATTCGATTTACAAGGCAAGGTAAAAGTAGAAGCAGAACAATTAATTGAAACGTATTATCCAGGACCATCTTTTGTCGAACAGAGGCCAGAAGAGATTGAAGCTAGTACAAGAGAAGTATTAAAGGATGTTTTTACGAAAACGAAACAGCTACATGTATTAGCAGTAGGTATCTCCTGTGCCATGCACTCATTAATATGTGTAGATAAGGATGGCAGGCCACTATCAGATATGTCGATCTGGTCTGATGGTAGAAGTAGTGAATTAGTTGCGAATCTAGATCCTGCTGTTAAAAAGAGTGTCTATAGTAAAACGGGGACACCCATTCATCCGATGTCACCATTATTAAAATTAATGTGGATGAAAGAAAATGATTATCAACCTTATCAACAGGCTGCCTATTTTATGTCGTTGAAAGAATATCTACTATTTAATTGGTTTGGTAAACGTGTGATAGATTATTCAATGGCATCTGCAACCGGTTTAATGAATGTTAAATCATTAGATTGGGAAGAGGAAGCATTAGAGCTTGCCGGAGTGAAACGTTCGCAATTATCAACGATTGTTGGACCGACTGAAGTAGTTGAAGGCTTAAACGAGGATATCGAAGCCGAGTTAGGTTGGCCTAAAGGCACACCATTAGTAATAGGTGCCGCAGATGGACAGCTAGCTAATCTTGGGAATGGAGCCATTAAGCCTGGAGAAGTTGCGGTAACTGTTGGGACAAGTGGTGCAATCCGGCAATTGATTTCCGGTCAACATGTAAATGACAATGGTGAAACATTTAGTTATGCCTTTACTTCTGACACTTCGATCATCGGTGGTCCAACAAACAATGGTGGGATTGCCTTACAATGGTTGAAGGATATGATGGAATTTGATGGTAGTCATGAACAATTTTTAGCAGGTGCAGAAAATGTAGAAGTTGGCGCAGATGGATTATTTTTTGTTCCATATGTGAACGGTGAACGAGCACCTGTTTGGAATCAAAATGCGAGAGGTAATTTTTATGGTTTAAGTATCACCCATCGCCGTCCGCAATTAGTTCGAGCTGTACTAGAAGGAATCGTTTTTAATTTGTATCAAATCGGTCAATCATTAGAGGAAATTGCCGGAGCTCCAACGACAATCTCCGTGAATGGAGGATTATCGAAATCTCCTCTATGGGTGCAAATTTTAGCAGATGTATTTGGCAAGGAAATTCAATTAGCTGACACTCACCATGGAGCGGCATGGGGAGCAAGCTGGACAGCACTCGTAGCAATTGGTAAAGTAGAATCATTCGAACAAATTAAAGAGAATATACCAATTGATCAGGTTGTCAAACCAAATATGGAAAACCATGAAAGATATAAAGAGGTATTTAAGAAATATCAGCAAATTGCTAAGGATATAGAGAAGTATTTTTAAAAAGTGGCCATAAATTCATCGAAAGTGGCCATAAAAAATGTTTGTATCAGTTTATGGATGTGATGAAATGCTAGAAGAGATATTACAAAAAGTAGCTAATGGCGAGCTATCACCTGATAAGGCGAAGGAAAAGCTTGCTACATTTGAAAATCTCGGATTTGCCAAAGTCGATCACCATCGAAAAAAACGTCAAGGCTTCCCGGAAGTGATTTTTGGCGAGGGAAAAGAACCGTCACATATTATCGATATTTCCCGGGCAATGATGGCGAAAAAAGAGAATATTTTAATAACAAGAGTTACATATGAAAAAGCACAAGTAATTATGGAGCGATTGCCTGATTTTCAATATGATCATACAAGCAGAACTCTATTTATGCAAACTAGTCTAGAATCTCATCATTATAATGGCTATATCGCCATCGTTTGTGCAGGTACTTCGGATTTGCCTGTTGCAGAAGAAGCAGCAAAAACAGCCGAAGCCTATGGTGTGGAAGTTAGACGTTTTTATGATGTTGGTGTTGCGGGGATTCATCGGTTAATGGCACATATTGAGGAAATAAGAGAAGCAACGGTTTCTGTCGTGGTAGCAGGAATGGAAGGCGCATTACCGAGTGTCGTTGGAGGACTAGTTTCTCACCCGATCATTGCAGTACCGACAAGTATTGGTTACGGTGCTAATTTTCAGGGACTATCGGCATTATTAACGATGCTCAATTCTTGTGCATCGGGAATTAGCGTGGTCAATATTGATAATGGCTTTGGCGGGGCCTATAATGCAGTGATGATCCACCGAATTGCCAATCAATCATGAACTCGTTTCTACTAAAATGGAGCGAAAGCATTATTTCTTTTCAGAAAAGGGGCAATCTATATGAAGAAATTGGTTTTCATTGTGTTAGTAATCGTTGTTCTTGCTTTAGTAGGATGTAACGATAAACCAACACCTGAAACAAACGCAAAAGCAGATCAAGCAAACGAATTAACATTAGCAATTGGTGGCGAACCAGAGGGTGGTTTTGACCCGACAACAGGTTGGGGGAGATATGGCTCACCGCTTTTTCAAAGTACATTATTAAAACAAGATAGCGAAATGGAAGTTACCTATGATCTAGCAACAGATTATCAGGTATCAGAAGATGGATTAACATGGGAAGTGACACTTCGGGATGATGCAACATTTTCTAATGGTGAATCCGTAACAGCTGATGATGTGATCTTTACATATGAAACAGCAAAAAAATCGCAATCGGTTGTCGACTTAGCAGACCTTGAAAACATCGATAAAGAAGGTGATTATCAAGTTACATTTCACCTATCACAGCCTCAATCAACATTTTTATATACGCTGCAACGATTAGGGATTGTTCCAGAACATGCTTATGATGAGGATTATCCAGAAAACCCAGTTGGTTCAGGACCTTATCAATTAGTGGAATGGCGCAAAGGAGAGCAATTAATCGTTGAAAAAAATCCACACTACTATGGAAATCAGCCTGTATTTGAAAAGCTTACCTTTTTATTTTCTGGAGAGGATCAAGCACTAGCAGCAGCAAAAGCAGGGGAGGTCGATGTATTATCGGTCCCGATTACAATGGCCAATCAAGAAATTGCTGGTATGAAGCAAATCTCCTTACAAAGTGTAGATAATAGAGGTGTGATGTTACCATATCCGGAGCCAACAACAAATGAAGATGATGAGGAAGTCGGTAATCCGGTAACGTCAGATCCTGCTATCAGAAAGGCACTCAACTACGCGATTGACCGAGAAGTCATTGTGGATGGAGTGTTAAATGGTGAGGGAACAGTAGCTTATTCCAGTACAGATGACTTACCTTGGGGTAACTCGGAAACAGCAATGGAAGATGCTGATCAAAAGCGTGCCGAACAAATTTTAACAGACGCAGGCTGGAAACGTGGAGAAGATAATATTTTTGAAAAAGATGGACAAAAAGCTAGTATGACGTTGTATTATCCGTCAGGTGATCAAATGAGACAAACTTTATCTCTTGTGTTCGCAGACATGATCAATGATTTTGGTATAGAAGTCATTACGGAAGGTGCGAGCTGGAATGAAATTGAACAAGAAATGCATGCTAATCCTGTCATGATGGGGTGGGGGAGTCACGACCCTCTTGAATTATATTCTTTATATCATTCCTCGATGCAAGGGATAGATTACTATAATGCTAACTATTATCAAAACGAGCAAGTAGATCAATATTTAGAGCAGGCAATTCATGCAAGTACAGAAGAAGAGGCCAATGAATATTGGAAATTAGCCCAATGGGATGGGAATACAGGTATGAGTACATTAGGAGATGCTCCATGGGTTTGGCTCGTGAATCTTAATCATATCTATTATGTTAGCGAAAATATTAAGATAGGTGAACAAAAAGTACAACCTCATGGTCATGGCTGGCCAATTACTGATTTTATTACAGAATGGCAAGTGATGGAATAGAAAAGAAAGGAGACGAACGTAAATGGCAATTGCGATTATAAAGAAATTGGTACGATTAGTGATATTGCTGTTTACGGTAAGTCTCCTTACTTTTTTACTTGTCAGCATGTCTCCGGTTGATCCGATAAGAGCATATATTGGTACAGATATGCTGCTGGTAAGTCCGGAACAACGGGAGCAGATCGAAGCATATTGGGGATTGGATCAACCTCTTTTCACTCAATATGTACAATGGATTTCTAGTATTCTATCAGGTGATTTTGGTACATCATTAATCCATCGAGTGCCTGTAACAGAGGTAATAGCTGATCGGTTTTTCTCTTCGATTCTATTAATTACTCTCGCTTGGCTTATGTCAGGAATCTTAGGGATTGTATTAGGCTCTGTTGCTGCCATGAAAAAGGGATCATGGCTCGACCACGTTATCAAAGGGTATTGTTATTTGTTACTTTCTACACCAGGGTTTTGGCTAGGACTATTACTCTTAATGGTGTTTTCGGTCTGGCTTGGTATTTTTCCAACAGGATTAAGTGCCCCGATAGGCATGACTACAGGGGACGTCACCTTACTTGATCGCCTTTATCATGCTATTTTACCAGCTTTAACACTTAGTATTATTGGTGTTTCCAATGTCTGTTTACATACACGAGAAAAATTGATAGATGTACTCAACACCCCTTATATTCACCAGGCGAGAGCTAATGGTTATCAAGGTATCCGCTTATTTAGGAGACATGGCTTACGTAATATGTTGTTACCAGCTATTTCGGTACACTTTGCCTCTTTTGGTGAATTATTTGGTGGTGCAATAATCGCTGAGCAAGTATTCAGTTATCCTGGATTAGGACAAGCGGTGGTGGATGCTGGTCTGCAAGGTGATATGCCACTTTTTCTCGCAATTGTTCTGATTAGTGCCGTGTTTGTTTTCGTTGGAAATTGGATAGCAGATATCTTATATCTCGTTTTAGACCCACGTTTACGAAAAGGGGGGAAAAGTTCATGAATAAAAACATGATGATCCCGCTTTTTCTATTTCTAACTTGCTATGTACTATCATTTCTAATTAAAGATACAATAAGTTTGGAATTAACGAATAAAAATCAAGCACCGAGTTTATCGCATTTGTTCGGAACGGACTGGCTAGGACGCGATATGTTACTCCGAACGTTGAAAGGGATTCAACTTAGTATTACACTTGGTGTGGTGACGGCATTGCTTTCGACCAGTTTAGGATTATTGCTGAGTCTCTTGGCAATAGTCCATCCCTATCTGGATAAGATGGTCTCCTGGTTGATCGATTTATTTTTGAGCTTACCACATCTAGTTACATTAATATTAATTTCATTTGTTTTAGGTGGTGGATTTAAGGGAGTAGTAATTGGTCTCATGCTGACCCACTGGCCGGCGATTACGAGGGTACTCAGGGCGGAGCTTTTACAGTTACAGACCATGCCATATATCCAAATATCGAAACAACAGGGGAAACGGTTTTGGTGGAGGGCAAGACATCATTTTATTCCACACCTGTTTCCGCAATTAATGGTAGGCTTTACCTTAATATTTCCACATGCAATACTGCATGAAGCATCGATCACATTCTTAGGATTTGGTTTAGCAGCAGAACAACCGGCGATTGGTATTATTTTATCGGAATCGATGCAGTATTTATCTTCAGGTATGTGGTGGCTTGCCTTTTTTCCAGGTGTGACACTGTTATTGATGATGTTGCTATTTCAACGTTTTGCCAATGCATTCAAACACCATTTAGAAAGGGATCGTTCCTATGAACACTATTTTAACGGTTAATGGCTTATCTGTTTTTCATCAGCAATCAGAACATTATTTGCTAGAAGATATCGACTTTTCGTTATCCAAAGGGCAAGTCTTGGCGCTTGTAGGATCCAGTGGATCAGGTAAAAGCTTATTAGCACAAGCTATTTTGCAGTTGCTACCTGAAAACCTATGTTACAAAGGAGAGGTATTATATAGCGGTCGTCAGGTTAATCATTATGACCGTGGCAAAAATATCGTATTGATACCGCAATCAGTAGAAGCACTGGATCCTCTGATGAAAGTTGGTAAACAAATAGAAGGCTTGATTCAAACCGAGGACTCTCATCAGGTAATGCTCGACTTATTAGCGCGATTGGGACTGAAAGCTGAAATTGCAGCCCGTTATCCGTTTCAACTATCGGGAGGACAAGCACGTAGAGTGTTAGCAGCAATTGCATTAGGTAGTTCTGCCAGCATTGTGATTGCGGACGAGCCAACTCCTGGTCTTGACAAAGAGGCAAAAAATGAGATGATTGCTTTATTAAAAGAGGTGCAGCAAGCAGGAAAAGCGATTCTTTTGATTACACATGATTTCGATGCAGTCCTTCAGCTTGCAGATCGTGTAGCCGTTTTATATCAAGGGAGCATCGTTGAAGTTACGGATGCTAATCATTTCTCAGGTGATGGACAGAAACTAGCACACCCTTTTACTAAAGCTTTATGGCAGTCCCTACCACAGAATTCATTTATTAAATGAAATAATTTTTTTAAATGCCAAATCTAACAAGGGAACAAACAGTTTTGCGTAGTTTCGTTTTATCTAAAAATCAAGTAATAAGGAGCTTGTGAATGCTTGAGATTACCAATCTATCTTTTACATTACCAAATCAACAAACGTTCTTTCAAAATGTATCGGTGACGCTTCATCAAGGAGAAATAGTTGGAATAAGTGGTGCCAGTGGCTTAGGTAAGACAACATTTGCCAAGGTGGTGACAGGTTATCTACCTGCTGAATCGGGAGAAATCAATTGTAAAAGATTAAAAAATACCCCACATCCGATCCAGTTAATATGGCAACATCCCGAACAAGCCGTTAATCCTAAATGGCGAATTCGGAAAGTGCTAGAAGAAGCTGGTCCAATCGATCAGGAATTACTAGAAGAATTACAGATTCCCATTGAATGGTTACAACGTTACCCTCACCAACTCTCAGGAGGCCAGCTACAAAGAATATGTATTGCGCGTTGTCTATTAACGCATCCTTCCTATATTATTGCAGATGAAATGACGACGATGTTAGACCCGATTGCGCAAGCTGAAATATGGCAACTGATAACGAACCATGTCCAAGAGAAAAAGATCGGATTACTGATTATTAGTCATGATCACCTATTGTTAGATAATCTATGTGAAAAAATAATAGACTTTACCCAATATGTGAAACCATTGGATGATAACTATCGTAATAACCATGAAGGGGTGAGAACATGAGAGAACAACCTAATGAAAGAATCGCAACAGATGCGATTAAAGCGTGGAAATTAACGGCCCAACTTATTGCAATTATACCGTTATTAATTACAATTGGAGCATTTGTTGCAGCCTATTTTTTTGATTTTCTATCATATTGGATAGGAATTGTACTAGCAGTCTTAACTGTTCTAGAATGGGCTATCTCCATACTAATTATTCCAAAATTAAGATGGAGAAGATGGCGCTACCAAATCTATGATCAGGAAATATACATACAGCATGGCATTTTAATTGTGACTAGAACGGTAGTGCCAATGATACGGGTACAGCATGTCGATACCCAGCAAGGGCCGATTTTAAAGAAGTATGGATTATCGACACTACAGATTTCCACAGCTGCTACAACACATGAAATACCTGCCTTATTAGAGGATGAGGCTGCCGATTTGCGTGACCAAATTTCTGAACTAGCGAGGGTGGAGCAAGATGATGTCTGAACCAAAGCGATTACATCCTGCAGGCATGATATTTAATATCATTCAGGCAATCCGACATTCCGTATTTGGTTTTTTACCACTTGTCATTATAGCTGTGGGGAATGATGCATGGTTTTATGTCATTCTTGGTGCCTCCATTCTCATCGGTTTAATTATTTTATTTAGTGTTTTCTCTTGGCTTCGCTACACTTATCAATTAGAAGAAGATCAAATTCGGATAGAACAAGGTATTCTTATAAGGAAAAAGCGAACGATTTCCAAACATCGGATCCAGTCAATTGATCTGTCTCAAAATATTATTCATCGTATTTTTGGATTAACAAAAGTACAGATTGAAACAGCCGGTAGTGATCATCGGATCGATGCTGCTTTATCTGCAGTAACGATGGCAGATGGAAAAATGCTTCATGATCAGCTGAAATACAAAAAACAAGTAACCGAGACTGACGATAACGGAGAAGAACAGAATCTAAAAGAGGAAGTACATGAACTCGATTATCCACAGAAAAAAATTACACCGAAAGCGTTATTTGTTGCTGGATCAACATCAGGAAGTTTTGGTATTATCCTCGGTTTAGCAGGTTTAGCCTTTTCAGAATTAGAAACGTTTATCCCGGATCGATTCTATAATCAGGCAACAGAATGGGTGTTTTCTCAAGCTGTTCAAGTATTGATTGGGTTAGCAGTCATCGTTTTAATTTTATTGTGGGTACTAGGTATATTAACATCTATCATCCAGTATTGGAATTTCACCATTACCAGATATGACAAAGAATTATTTATAACGAGAGGGTTATTAGAAAAGAAGCAATCAACCATTCCATTAAAGAGGATACAAGCGGTTGGTATTAAGGAAACAATTATTCGACAGCCATTAGGGTTAGCTTCAGTTTATGTCGAGATTGCTAGTGGAGAAATTGGCCAGAATCAAGAGATGCATACATTAATTTTCCCTCTGATGCGTAAAAAACATATTGCTAGCTTCTTAAAGGATTTATTACCTGAATATCGATATCAACCCGAAGGAATGGTGAAATTACCTACGAAAGCAATACCTTACTATATTATTCGATCAGTTATCATTCCGTTGATCGCAACGATTGTCGTTGCTGTACAATTTACTGAATTCACCTGGATACCGGGAATAGTAATGTTACTTTCCTGCATATATGGTTATTTTCAATACAAAACATCTGGTTACCTTATTCAGGATCAGCAATTGTTGGTCCAATCTCGAACCATTAGTAAGGATACCGCTTTAGTTCCACATAAGAGATTACAGTCCTTGCAAAAGAAACAGCATATCTTACACCGAAAACAAGGATTAGCCACATTAGATACCGCAATTTTAAATAAATTTGTAGGTCGTCATTTTATTGTAAAAGAACTAAGAGTGGAGGATGTCGATCAGATAGCAGATTGGTATTCTTATCGAAAAAAGCCGTTATCATAATAAAGTGAAGAAGGATAGTTAGTACTGAAAAGCGTACTGACTATCCTTTTTAATCAGATAGGAAAGTATATAATAAGCGGCATGATAGTGTTTTTGTATCATAGGTGGTCACTTTGAAATGATATGTAGACGGAAAGCATCGTTCCGGCTGCCCGCTTCCGTTTCCGTGAGGTTTTACCTGCAGCTAACTTTTCCAAGCAAAAACCCACGAAAAGAGAAGTGGGGTAGCCGGAGTGGTGGTCAAGCAGTTAATTGAATTCCATAATGGCGAAGTGTTTGCTTACTATATTTTAAATAAAAAAGTTGACGAATTTTTGCGTTAGGAGTATTATTTTTCCCATGAGAAACTTTTTGAATATTTGGGCATATATATAAATGAGTCCTTTGACCATGACGAACAATCGCCCGTAAGCTCCCGTTTCAAAAAGAAGTAACAAGGGAGATAACGGACGCTATGGAAGTCTTGCTCTATTATAGATTGCATAGGAGAGGTGTACAGCTAATGGAATTAGAAGGGGTAGCATTGGCGTTTAGTTTGACCTTGCTAGCAGGTTTGGCAACTGGGGTTGGAAGTATATTAGCATTTTTCACGTCTAATACAAATACGAAATTTTTGTCCTGGGCATTAGGGTTTTCAGCTGGAGTGATGATCTATGTCTCAATGGTAGAAATTTTTGTGAAAGCACAAGACTCATTAGTTGGCGAATTAGGGGAAACAACAGGTAGCTGGCTGACCGTCATCGGATTTTTTGCAGGAATGATTTTAATAGCATTAATTGATAAATTTATTCCTAAACAGGGCAATCCACATGAATTGAAAAAAGTAGAGGATATGAACAAAAATCCAAATGGTGATGGCAGTTTATTAAAAATGGGTACATTCACAGCACTAGCTATTGCCATTCATAACTTTCCTGAAGGGATTGCTACCTTCACAGCTGCCTTACAAGATCCAGGTTTAGGGGTTGCCATTGCGATTGCCATAGCAATTCATAATATTCCAGAGGGGATTGCTGTCTCGGTGCCAATTTATTTTTCGACAGGAGATAAGAAGAAAGCATTTAAATTGTCCTTTTTGTCAGGATTAGCTGAACCAATTGGAGCATTAGCTGCCTTTTTATTTTTAATGCCTTTTCTATCAGATGTGTTGTTTGGTATGATATTTGCGGCCGTTGCTGGAATTATGGTATTTATCTCTTTAGATGAATTACTGCCAGCAGCTAAGAAGTACGATGAAGCTCACACATCTATTTACGGCCTTATTGCAGGGATGGCAATAATGGCACTAAGTTTATTATTGTTCATTTGAAAAACGGGGATTTCCCCGTTTTTCAATTTAATGTTTTTTCTAATTTCGTATCATTTTAGCAATAAAGACTACAAGTGCAATCACTAGTAGAATGTGTATTAGCCCACCTGCAACTTCAAATATAAATCCAATAATCCATGCTAACAATAAAATTCCTATAATGGTCCAAATCATGAAGTCCACTCCTTTTTATCATGTGTTACGTATAAAATACCCACAATCGACAATAATAAACTTTTTTCGAAAAAATGTTGCAATCATAGAAGTAGCTTGTTATAATAATCAACGTGGTTTCGTTAAGAGATTGTTAACTGTTTTTAATAAATTGTTAATAAATCATAGATGCGGGTGTAGTTTAGTGGTAAAACCTCAGCCACGAGCAATACATCTACCGAGTAAGCTACGAGTTGTTCCGAAGCATTTACATCTATGAATTTACTAGTAGATGCAGGAACATGATTGGGCAAAGACAAGATATAGATATGATGTTTATGATTAAATGCGGGTGTAGTTTAGTGGTAAAACCTCAGCCTTCCAAGCTGATGTCGAGGGTTCGATTCCCTTCACCCGCTCCATACATAGGGTTGAACGTAGTGTTTCGTTTTTAAATGAAGCATTACGTTTTTTATTTTATCAAATGATCTATCCAAATGAATTACGACAAATTAAGTTAGAGTCTGATTAAAACACTTGCGCATTACTGTTTACAACTTGTATTGTAGAGAATGAATAACAATATATAAGAGGGGTAAATAGTATGAAGAAGTTACAACAACTCTTACAAAATATAGATGGAAAAGGTTATAAAGCTTATAAATCAATTCAAGGAAGTTATTCCTTCCACCGTTATGAAGTATGTGTGGACTATGTACAGGGTGATCCCTTTGCTTCACCTTCGAAAATTCGTATTGTAATACCAGATGTTTATCGTCCAATAAAAGATGAATGGAAACAATACAAACAAAGAAACATATATGTAGCTGACCATATTGCCCGATCGGTAGCGAAGGCGATTAAGAAAGAATCCAACCAACCAAAAGGATCTGGCAAAAGCGGATTAATCCATATTGATCAGCCCGGTCAGGAAATTCTCGAACGGACAGCAGTTCAAATAAAAAAAGATAAAACAATTATTTGTTTATCAGTTGGTTTGCCAGCAAACGGTCGCCGTATAAATGGTAAAGAAGCTGAAAAACTATTTTTTTCAATATTACCTTCGATTTTAAAAAACTCGATTTTCTCTATTAAAGATGATGAATTAGCAAAAAGTGTTCAATTAGCAGATCAACATATTGCTATTAGAGAGAAAATGAAGGAAAATAATTGGATTGCTTTTGTTGCAGATGGTGCAATACTTCCTCGGGAAAGTGGTGTAAGCAACCGGCCACTAAGAAAAGCAGTACCTTTTGAAAGTCCTCAAGAAAATCGAGTGGAAATTAAGCTACCACATCGTGAGGAAGCTTTAACAGGTATGGCAATCAGGAAAGGTATAAGTCTGATTGTTGGTGGCGGCTATCATGGTAAAAGTACATTATTGCAAGCGTTGGAACGTGGCGTTTATCATCATATTCGAGGTGATGGACGTGAGTACGTGCTAACTGATCCTGACGCTGTGAAAATAAGAGCGGAGGATGGCAGACAGGTAACATCGGTTAATATTTCTGCTTTTATTAATGATCTGCCTCATGGACAAACGACAACAAAATTCACGACAGAGAATGCCAGTGGCAGTACCTCACAAGCTACAAATGTAGTGGAAGCAATTGAAGCCGGGGCGACAACCCTGTTAATTGATGAAGATACAAGTGCGACAAATTTTATGATACGTGATGCACGTATGCAAGCACTTGTTCACCAAGATAAAGAACCGATTACACCATTTATCGATAAAATTAAACAATTACGAGATGATTTGGATGTATCCACGATTTTAGTAATGGGCGGTTCTGGTGATTACTTTGATGTGGCAGATCAAGTAATCATGATGGATCAATATAAACCATTTAATGTAACAGAAAAAGCTCGAGAAATTGTGGAAAATCAGCCGGTATCCCGTCAGCCGGTTACGGAAAAGCTGGTAAGAGATATGAATCAACGCATCTTTTTACCACCAAGTTTAAACTTACAAAAAGGGAAAAAGAAAAAAGTCCAAGCAAAAGGTTTATATACAGTTATGATGGGCGCGTCAACAATCCAGCTTGAAGATGTGGAGCAGTTAGTTGATGCTTCCCAAACTCGAGCAATCGCAGAACTGTTACGTTATATGGAAGCAAAAGGGGTGTTAGAGCAAGGTAAATCTTTAACTGCATTGCTTAACGATATCGAGCATGTAATGGATCAAGAAGGACTACAAGCTTTCGCACCTTTCCCGAATCAACACCCTGGTGACCTTGCTAGACCAAGACGATTTGAAATTGCGGCATGTTTAAACCGCATGAGAACAGCAAAAGTTCAATAAGGAGGTGAGTGTAATGGCATATCAACAGCTAAAAGAAGAGTTAATTACTTATAGTAAAGAAATTGGTATTGATAAAATAGGCTTTGCTAGTACGGAACCTTTCGCTGAATTTAAATCAAGGCTAGAAGAACAGCAAGCACTAGGCTATGCTTCAGGTTTTGAAAAAGGAACGAATGAAGAAAGAACAGAACCGGAACGATTAATGCCAGGTGCAGAGTCGATTATTGCCATTGCACTTGCCTATCCGACAAGAATTAAAAACGATCCGAAGAGTGTCAAAGGAGACCGCCGTGGTTTATTCGCTCGTGCATCGTGGGGAACAGATTATCATATCGTTTTAAAAGAAAAATTAGATAAGCTAGCTTCTTTTTTACAGGAAAAAGTGCCAGGCTTCCAATTTAGTTCAATGGTAGATACAGGAGAATTGTCTGATCGAGCGGTGGCAGAACGGGCTGGTATTGGGTTTAGTGGCAGTAATACGTTAATCATTTCACCGGAGTATGGATCTTATATTTATTTAGGTGAAATGATTACCAATATACCTTTTCCAGCGGATCAACCACTTGATGAGGGGTGTGGGACTTGTACGAAATGTATTGATGCTTGTCCAACAGGTGCACTCGTCGAGCCGGGAAGATTAAATGCGCAGCAATGTCTCGCATTTCTTACCCAAACGAAAGGTTTTATGCCAGATGAACATCGAGAAAAGCTGGGAAGCTACATCTACGGTTATGAAACTTGCCAGGTGGTCTGCCCGTATAATAAAGGAGTAGATTTTCACCATCATGAAGAGTTTGAGCCTGATCCAGATCTGGTAAAACCAAGACTTGTTGATTTGCTGGCTGTTTCTAACCGTGAATTCAAAGAGAAATTCGGGAAAATGGCCGGTTCGTGGCGTGGAAAGAAACCACTGCAACGTAATGCCATTCTTGCCTTGGCCCATTATAAGGAGTCATCAGCTATCGATATGTTAATCAAGTTAATGAATGATGACCCACGTCCCGTCATCCGTGGAACAGCAGCATGGGCAATCGGTAAAATTGGAGAAGAAAGAGGATTCCGTGCCATCGAACAAGCAATGCAGCGAGAAAAAGAACCAGAAGTAATAGAAGAGATGGAAAAAGGTTTACAATTTGAATCCATATCAACCAATTAATAGGAGGTTCTGTATGAATGAGTTGAACTATTATCCGTATGATTCACCGCTTGGCACTCTTTTACTCGTAAGTTATGATCAGCATCTTATTTTCATTAAATTTGGGACGATGAAGGAGAATGAACAGGAAATTATTGCTTGGGCTGAAAAACATGCTTTACCTACTAAATTAGTAGAATCAAAGGAAGTATTGCAAGAGACAATTAGCCAATTGACCCAATATTTTAACGGGGAGCGAAAAACCTTTTCAATACCGTATAAATTTTATGGTACGCCTTTTCAACAAAAGGTATGGCAAGCATTGGCCAAAGTAGAGTATGGAAAAACATGTTCTTACCTGGATATCGCTAAAAGTGTTGATTCACCGAAAGCAGTACGAGCTGTTGGAGGTGCGAATAACAAAAATCCGATTTCCATCATTATTCCTTGCCATCGTGTGATTGGAAAAAACGGTAAGTTAATCGGTTACGGTGGTGGCTTGGACAAAAAAGAATATTTACTAGAATTAGAGAGGGCGGAAGTTTGATCTTCCGCCCTTATATCATTTTATTCTGCTGCTTCGTCTTCAGATGTCTCAGTTGTTTCTTCTGTTTGATCTTCCTCCGTGTCACTTTCTTCGTCTCCAGCACAAGCAGTAAGCCCGCCAAATGCTAAGAAAGCAACAGCTAAAAGAGATAGCCATTTTTTCTTCATCCGTAATCCCTCCTTCAAATTCCATTCTAAAAATCCATATGGTAAATTACAACTGAAAATGCCATATATTAACTAAAATTTATATTATTTACATAGAGTTAACATTAAAAAAGTTAGTAAGATATTCTGAGTAAATTAATAGGATAGAAGAAAGCTAATCCACATTGTTTACAGCCATTTTCGAGGAATATTTTGAACTAAATTAGAATGATTAACGAGACAATATGAAAATATAAACGCTTGGATTAAAAAATCCAAGCGTTTATGTGTTTACTTATTTAGTATTATTCTAACTCAACGTCTCCGTTCATTTCACCTTCTGCTCCGGTATCGTCTCCACTATCTTCTTCCATTGGTGCCTCTTCATCGGCTGGTGCTTCCTCTTCAGCAGCAGGATCATCTTCTGGCGCTGGCGCCTCCTCGTCCGCTGGTGCTTGATCTTCCGTTGGCGTATCTTCTGCAGGGTCAGGGCTTTCATCCTCACCACAAGCTGCTAAACCACCGACTGTCAGTACTGAAATGCCTATCAATGATAATATTTTCTTCTTCATGTTTAATTCCTCCTTCTTGTATATTCACAAATCGTATTCCCAAGGAGGAAACGAATTAATCATAAAAAAAACACATTTAATATAATGTTAATAAGATGAAATTATAGTCATAGATTTGAAACTTTACTGTAAACTCTTAATCTGATAATTTTCTATTCTTTTGATAGGAAGATTTTAAAGAGATAAACCCCATCACAAACCACAACATGGCGATGAAGAATAATAGCCCGATCAAATTGTAAAATGCCGACATCTTATTAGGAAAGTCAACAATAAGGATATAAAGTAACAGAAATATTATCACAAAGCTTGTTGTTTTGATGGTAAGAACTTTTAATTCCTTTTTGTATGCTCTTTCATTATCAACTTCTGTATATTCGATACCAGATAGAGAATATCGAAGCATCACATATACTCCGTATATTCCTAAAGCAATCATGATAGTTAATTGGTGGTCAAACGCTATTACATTAGAGAATATAATGGTTAACAGAAGAAAAATAACTAGTAGTATGGCTCCTTCTGTATAAAAATAGAGAAGCTTTCTTTCTTTGTACTCGTCATCTGGTAATAGAAAAGATATCCATGTTTTCATTCTTTATTTACCTCCCAAAACAAATCATCTAGTGTTTTGTTTAATGTTTTTGCAATGGCGACACATAACTGAAGTGTCGGATTATACTCACCTTTTTCAATTAAGCCGATCGTTTGACGCGTTACTCCAACCTGTTTAGCTAGTTCTCCTTGAGTCATATTTATCATAACCCGTGTAATCTTAACTCGATTTTTCATAGGTCACTCCTTTTATGTAATATATATGTTACTTATGTAATGTATATATTACATTATATTTAGACTAATTGCAACTCTTGTGAATATACATAGAATCAGGGAGGGGATTGTTTTGTCAGAATGGGAGTTAATTAAAAAGCATTGGAAAGAAAACTGGAATCGTAGCGAGCATTCTCTTCACAAAAAACAACAGTTGCACAGGAAATATGGCAAAAGGATTAATCATATAGATATCGTAGGTAAAAAGCGAGATATAATTTCACATGGTGATAGCTTTGAAATAACGTATCACTTGTATATCAAATTGTTTATTGAGGATCAAGATAATTTTTACCATGAGGAAGTGGTAGAGCACCGGGTTGCTACGATAGAGAATGATGAAATCGTAAAAGATAAGGAGATTTCATTTCTACCAGCTCTAAAACCAGAGAAGATTGAAGCAGGTCAACACTCTGTTCGATTTGCATATGACCGAAGAGCGGCAGTTCAATATGCAGAACGGTGGTGGAACGACGCTAATCCTGCCTATCGCTTTTTTGAAGATAATGACTGTACGAACTATATCTCGCAATGTCTAAGAGCTGGTGGAGCTCCAATGCATGGTGCGCCCAATCGTTCAAAAGGCTGGTGGTACCAACAAGATAATTGGAGTTTTAGTTGGTCGGTAGCAAACGCTTTAAGATGGTATTTAAGTGGATCGACAACAGGGTTAAAGGGAAAAGAACTTGATAATCCAGAAGATCTTTTGCTCGGAGATGTGATTTGTTATGACTTTCAAGGAGATGGCAGATGGGATCATAATACGATTGTGGTTGCTAAAGATAGTCAAAATATGCCGTTAGTGAATGCTCACACCAATAACAGTCGTCATCGGTACTGGACTTATGAAGATTCAGCAGCATGGACACCAAATTGCCAATATCGTTTTTTTCGAATAGGAGAGGAAGATCGTGCAAATGATTAAGATTATGGTATAATGACTAAGTTAATAAGCAATATATGAGGTGAAATACATTGGCAGTCCATGTCGTTTTATATCAACCAGAGATCCCTGCAAATACGGGAAATATAGCAAGAACTTGTTTGGCAACAAATGTTGATTTACACTTAATTCGACCACTCGGTTTTTCTACCGATGATAAGATGTTACGACGTGCCGGTTTGGATTACTGGCATGATGTTTCGATTAATTATTATGATTCATTGGATGAATTATATGAAACATTTCCGAATGCTGAATTTTATTATATCGAAAACTTTGGAACAAAATATTATTCGGACTTTGATTTTAGTGACAGTGAAAAAGATTTGTTTTTCGTTTTTGGCCGTGAAACTAACGGCATTCCGAAGGAACTGTTAGAAGGAAAAGAAGACCGTTGTCTTCGCATCCATATGACAGACAAGGTTCGTTCGTTGAATTTATCTAATACGGCAGCAATTATCGTCTATGATGTTTTGAAACAACAAGGCTTTCCTGGCTTAGATTAACCACAGCATAAATTGTTGTGGTTTTTTGAATATCGGAAAAACAGCTACAATATCTTATCGGGAAAACCTCTGATTTTATTTGATAGATTTCCCCGTAATTTCCTTATTACCGGGAAAACTCACCTATTTCATAGACACTTTTCCCGGTTAAATCATCTTTACGGGGAAATCCTACAATTTCATTCAGCAGTTTTCCCGATAAACTTCATGGAGGTGATAAAATGGAACAGGGAACAGTAATCCAAAAGACAGAAGAGATGGTACGTAAGCAGTTATTAGGTGAAGGATCTGGTCATGATTGGTATCATATTGAACGAGTGACGACTACAGCAAAAAAACTTGCTACTGAAGAAAATGCTGATCTTTTTGTTGTGACACTAGCAGCATTATTACACGATTTAGCAGATGATAAAGTAGTAGAAAGTGAAGAGAAGGGGTTAGCAGCAATTCAGGATTGGCTTGTTCAACATCAGGTAGATCAAGATGTTATCGAACATATTCTAACGATCATAAAGGATATGTCATTTAAAGGCGGTAACAGTAAACAGCTCGATTCAATTGAAGGACAAGTTGTTCAAGATGCAGACAGGTTAGATGCAATTGGAGCAGTTGGGATTGCCCGTTGCTTTGTTTATGCTGGGAGAAAGGGGCAACCAATCTATGATCCAGAAATAGAAGTACGAGAACAAATGACAACAGAAGAGTACCGTCAAGGTAAAACAAGCGCGATTCATCATTTTTATGAAAAATTGTTGAAATTAAAAGATTTGATGAATACAAAAGCAGGATATCGTTTAGCACAGGAAAGACATCTTGTGATGGAACAATTTTTAAATGCTTTTTATCTAGAAGTTGGTGAAGTTAAAAGACCTGAATAATAAAGGAGAGGTTAATTTGACGTCGATTTGTTTTGTAAGGCATGGGGAAACAGAATGGAACGCTTTAGGAAAAATTCAAGGACAGACAGATATTCCGTTGAACAACAGTGGCCGTTCGCAAGCCAATGAGTGTGGTCGTTACTTACAAGATTTTGAATGGGATGTAATCATAACAAGTCCCTTACAACGAGCGAAAGAAACAGCAACTATCATCAATAAGTATTTGCACTTACCTTTAATAGAAATGAATGACTTTCGTGAAAGAGGATTTGGCGATGTAGAAGGAATGACATTTCAGAAACGTGCAGAGATATCCCCGAATGGCAACTACCCTAATCAGGAAAGTTTTGAAGCACTTACGGATCGCCTTGTGAAAGGATTGCAAAACATACATCAAATACATAAAGAAAAGAAAGTGCTACTTATCGCTCATGGCGCAGTAATTAATGCGATTTTATCCAATTTTTCAGACGGGAAAGTCGGATCAGGAAAGACCAGACTTGTTAACGGGTGTATTAATCATATCGAATGGATAGAAGAAACTTGGAAAATTAAGAGCTATAATCAGACAGAACATCTATCAGCTTTTAGTGAAAAAGGCAGTGTATGAAACTGGATTGGTTCTTGAGTAGAATAGGGAAAAAAGAAGTAAGTTCACATCTATTAAACAAGCCGATTGATTTTTAAGTAGTGACATTCACTACTTTTTATCATATACTATATTCAAATAATCAAATGAATGTTTGAATGAGGTGTCGATAAATGAAATGTGAAACATATTGTTATGATGAAGCGGTTGTTGCGCGTGTGCAACCGAAAATAGAACAACTTTCAGGTGTCGAAATGATTTTTAAAGCATTATCTGATGCGACACGATTAAAAATCACATATGCCTTAACATTAGAAAAAGAACTATGCGTATGTGATGTGGCGAATATTATTGGATCTTCGACGGCGACTGCATCTCATCATTTGCGGATGCTCCGCAATATGGGATTGGCGAAATATCGCAAGGAAGGAAAGCTTGTTTTTTATTCATTAAAAGACGATCATGTACATCAACTTGTGACGATTGCGAAAGCACATGCAGAAGAAGGTGTTCACGTTGGCTGAGAAACAAGTCTTCCGCCTCCAAGGTTTATCATGTACTAACTGTGCTGCTACGTTTGAGAAAAATGTCCGTAATATTAAAAGTGTGGATGATGTAAATGTTAATTTTTCTGCTGCAAAATTAACCGTTTATGGTAATGCTACCATCAAGCAGTTAGAAGAAGCAGGAGCTTTTGACCATATTAAAGTGTATCCAGAAAAAACGAAAGCACCGGCTATTCCTTTTTACCAAAAAAGAGAAAACCAGTTAACGATGCTTTCTTTATTATTTGTCATGATTGGCTATGTCTTCTATTTCCAAATAGGAGAGCATCATCCTTTAACAATTGGAACCTTTCTAATGGCCATTATCATTGGTGGTTATGATCTGATCAAAACAGGAAGTAGAAACTTGCTAAAACTTCAGTTTGACATGAAAACATTAATGACAATTGCTGTGATTGGCGCAGCGATTATTGGCGAATGGGCAGAGGCAGCGGTTGTTGTATTCCTTTTTGCTTTGAGTGAAGCACTGGAAGGCTATTCGATGGATAAGGCGCGAAATTCGATCCAATCTTTAATGGAGGTAGCACCAAATCGAGCAACCATAAAAAAAGATAATCAATTAATTGAAATCGATGTTGAAGATGTGCGAATTGGCGATACGATGATTGTTAAGCCTGGAGAAAAAATTGCAATGGACGGTGTTGTGATAGAGGGGAACTCTTACGTTAACCAAGCGGCGATTACGGGTGAATCTGTTCCAGTTGAAAAAGAAGATGGATCAACTGTTTTTGCGGGTTCTATCAATGAGGAAGGTGCATTAGTAGTCGAAGTAACCAAATCAAGTGAGGATACAACGATCGCTAAAATCATTCATTTAGTAGAGGAAGCACAAGCGGAAAAAGCGCCAACTCAACAATTTGTTGATCGTTTTGCGAAATATTACACTCCTGCGATTATGATATTGGCTTTGCTTGTAATCGTTATCCCACCAATCTTTGGCGCAGACTGGCAGACATGGATTTATAATGGGTTAGCTGTGTTAGTTGTTGGTTGTCCATGTGCACTGGTCATTTCGACACCGGTTGCAATTGTGACAGCGATAGGCAATGCAGCTCGAAATGGTGTACTGATCAAAGGTGGAATTCATTTAGAGCAATTGGCAAACATTGATGCAGTTGCTTTTGATAAAACAGGAACGCTTACAATAGGTAGACCTGTAGTAACAGAAGTAAAAGCTATAAGCATAACTAAAGAAGAGTTATTGCAAATAGCAGGCGCACTAGAAGCATACTCTGAACACCCAATAGCGCGTGCGATTCATAACAAAACACAAGGGATGCGGTTGCCAGAAGCAACACAATTTAAATCCTTTACCGGAAAAGGAATCGCAGCTGTGATAAATGGTGTCCGCTATAAAATAGGAAACGCTAAACTGTTTGAAGAGAGCGAACTACCGTCGGTGTCAGCAAATACAGTATTATATATTGGCACCGATGACGAAGTAATGGGATATGTAACGGTTGCTGATCAGCCTCGACCGAAAGTAAAACAACAAATTACCCATCTTCATCAATTAGGGGTAAGCAAAACGGTCATGTTAACAGGCGATGTAACGAATGTCGCAGAAGAAATTGGACAAGAAACTGGCGTATCGGAAGTAAAGGCAGAACTTTTTCCCGAAGATAAGCTTTCTTATATGAAGCAATTAAAACAGACTCACCGTGTGGCGATGGTTGGAGATGGAATCAATGACGCACCATCACTAGCTGAAGCAAATGTTGGCATTGCTATGGGCGGGGCAGGTACGGATGTAGCGTTGGAAACAGCTGATATTGCATTAATGGGAGATGACTTATCGAAGATTCCGGACTCGATTCACTTAAGTAAGCGAACATTACGGATTATAAAAGAGAACATTTTCTTAGCGCTGTCTTTGAAAGTCGTTGCCCTTTTACTTGTAATTCCAGGATGGTTAACATTGTGGTTAGCGATATTTGCGGATATGGGTGCGACATTATTGGTCGTTTTAAATGCATTAAGGTTAATGCGAAAAAAGGATAGATAGGTGCCTCTGTTCACGAGATCATACCAAAAACTCGTGAACGGGCACTAAAAATCAATTAGTTACGACCAGAGCGAATAATATTCTGCATCTTTTCTACATTAGGATAGTTAAACTTCTCATATTGCTGGCACACTTTTTCAAGATCATAAGGAATTCGAACATGACTTGTTTGTACTTGTCCCGCGACAATATCAACTATTACATAAGAAGCTTTGGCAATCCCGTCAAAAGGTAAACCAACACTACCTAAATTAATAATGGTTTTACCTTCTACTGTACGTTCGTAAGCTTTGTGAATATGGCCATATAAATATAAATCGGCTTCTTTTTTTGTCGTTAATTTTGTTAACAGATCATTGTCCTTCATATTTGGTAAGACAACATCAAATAAACTGTCTGGAGTTGCATGGAAAGCATGAAGACGGACTCCCTCTTCTTCTAATGTTAATTCTGTTGGCAGAGACTCAAGGTAGGAAATTTGCTCTTCATTTAGTTGGCTTCTTATCCATTCTTGTTCTTGCTGCATGGTTTCTAAGGCTTGCTGTGGCACTTCACCTTCTCGAATACCTCTAACAACCCATTGATCAGCATTCCCTTTGATAACATCCGTATTTAATCCCCGAATTAAGTTTATTGACTTGGATGGTTCAGGTCCACGATAGGCGATGTCACCAAGTACGGCAATGCGATCAACCTGTTTCTTTTTGATATCATGTAATACTTCTTCCAAAGCTACAGCATTTCCGTGAATGTCCGAAATAAAAGCGATTCTCATTTTATCACCTCACACCCATCATAATGTATTATCTTTTGCTAAAGCAAAGATTTTGACGTTCTACAGGTGTGGAACATATAATAGTACTATAGAGATAATTGTAATGAACCCTATACCAATGAAAAAAGGTGTAGGTTTTTCTTTTTACAAATTTGGGTATAACTCTAGTAAGGAGGTTATCGTTATGGTTTCGTTTTTTACCAGTAACATTCCCGCATTTATGAAAGGTGAGTTAGAAAAGTTATTTCATAAAATAAATCCTTTAATCAAAAAGAATGCTAAATATATGATGTTTGCTGTTCCGTTATTGTTTATCTCGGTGTTTAACTTAATCTTTTTCTTGTTTTTTGGTGGATTTTCAAATGGTATGGTTGCCGTTGTCGTTGTCTATGCATTAATGGCCGCTGTTGGAATGGCGTTATATAAAGAATCCAAGCACATTAAGAAAAAAATCCAACAATTAGAGATGGAACACATCGTAACTAGAATTGAAAAAAGTGACATCTTAAATGAACACAAAAAGAAAGATTATATTTCTCTCATAAAAGCACAGCCGAAAATGGGGCTGCAAACCTTTATAAATTTTTTAACAGAAGAAAATGACAGAAGAAAGATGATGGAAGAATAAAATAGATAAGGTAAGACTAGGACTAGTGAGGGATCGCCCCCGTAATAAAAATAGAAGGATGAGCATGAGCTCATCCTTCTATTTTTTGGTGTTCGGAATATATAAAATCCTGATTAATTAGCTTAATAACAATTTAATCATAAATCGGATTATTTAGTGGGATTTGTAATTATATTATTATATTTATCTTTTCTATGGTATTATACCTTTATACATATACTAAACGTTTAGTATTATACATTTAGTGTTTTCTGGAGGGATCAATATATGACACGCACTATGGTTCTGGGACTTCTAAAAGTAAATGGCCCAATGTCAGGATATGAAATTCAACAAATGATGGAGTCATCACAAACAGATATGTGGGCTTATGTAAAACCAGCATCTATTTATCACGCTTTAAAGAAAATGCAAGTTGAGGGAAAAGTCATCTTAGAAAAAGTTGAAAGTACTGGCTTGAGAACCAAGTCAATATTTAAAATAACGGAAAAAGGAGAGTATGAACTAAACCAGCTACTTATAGATTCTTTTACTAAGTCATCTGTAGTATTTCCAGCTCATCTTTATACTGCATTAACATTTATGGAAAACTTAAATAATGAACAAATATTAAGTAGCTTAGAGACGCAAAAAAAAGAGATTACGAGAGTTTATAATAGTATGAAAGCGGGTTACGAGGTAAAACAGAAAGCTTTAGGAGAATTACCTAATAATATAAATTTTATTTTTAACAATATGTATGAGCAATGTGAACTACAACTAAAAACTATTGAAGAAATAATTAGGTTTATTAAGGGAGGGAAATAAAATGAACCGAAACGTTAAATCATCTGTTTTAATTGTAGTGGTTTTAGCAATTTTTGCAGATATGCTTATGTATGGATTAGTAGTACCATTTTTACCAGTTCATGCTGAGTCATTAGGGGCCTCCCAATCTGAAATAGGTTTATTATTTGCAAGTTATGCCCTTGCCTTATTTGTGGCAACCCCATTTTTCGGAGCTTTAGCAGATAAAGTGGGTAGAAAAAAACTTTTGATATTAGGCCTTTTTGCGCTTGCAGCAACAACTTTAATATATGCTTTCGCTACAAGTTTCTGGGTTCTTGTGTTGGCACGTTTACTACAAGGATTTGCTGCGGCAATACCATGGACAGCTGGATTGGCATTATTAGCTGAAGTGTTTCAAAAAGAAGAGAGAGGAAAAGCTATGGGGATGGCCATGTCTGGTCAGGCCGGGGGGGTATTAATGGGCCCTCCAATTGGAGGTTGGCTTTATGAATTTGGTGGATACCACTTCCCTTTTTTCATTGCTACAGGGATTGCGCTTATTACCGCGATACTATGTTTAGTTTTGCTTAGGAAAATCCCTGAAACAAAGTCAGAAAGTTTTACATCGCCTTTTAAAATCCTACGAAATAGAAATGTTTTAATAATTGCTGGGGTTGCAGTTGTTGGAGCTTCTATCTTTGCAAGTATTGAGCCAACATTACCAATTCACTTTAATGAAAACTTAGAAATATCTGCCGGGGTTATAGGGATTTTGTTTTTGGTGGTTACTCTTGGTTATGGGTTAACTTCACCGCTTATTGGGTCTATTTCTACTAAGATTGGGTATGTCAAATCAATAATGATTGGTATTGTAATGGCAGCAATAATACTTCCACTAAACGCTTTACCTACTCTTATATGGTTACAAGTTGTTACTCTTGTACTATTAGGCATCACCCTTGGAATGGTTTTAACTCCTGCACTCCCTAAGTTAGCAGATATTTCTCAAGAAGCAGGTGCTACATCTCAAGGCCTAACTTATGCTGTTTATAATACAGCCTATTCATTTGGTATGATGGCCGGGCCAGTGGTAGCAAGTACATTAGCTGGTGGAGTAGGAATAAAGATAGCGTATTCAGCAATGGGGGTTCTTTTCATTTTATACTTATTTCCTCTAGCTAAATTAAAATCTTAAAATGGTTTTCACCAAGAGGGATAAAATTGAGAGATTCTTTATTGGTTCTATCTGAATTTAAAATACTAGAAGATATTCAAGAAAATGAAGATGACATCCTTATCAGTGTTGAAGCGATTTCTAACCCATTCCATTGTCCGCATTGCAGACATCCAGCTAAGTATTACAAGCATGGAAGTAGAAAACAAGTTATTTTAGATTTGCCCATTCGCATAAAGCGAGTGTGCTTACAAGTAAACCGCAAACGTTATAAGTGTCTTGAATGTGGTTCTACCTTTTGGGAACATCTTATATCCATTGATGAAAATCGTAGTATGACTAAAAGGTTGATAGAGTTTATAGAAAAGCAGTCCATGTCTAAGACATTTGTAGAAGTAGCTGAAAGTGTTGGTGTAGACGAGAAAACAGTTAGGAACATCTTTAAAGGCTATGTGGCATTAAAAGAACGTGATTACCAGTTCGAGACTCCAAAATGGCTTGGTATTGATGAAATATACATTATCAAGAAGCCTCGTCTTGTATTGACCAATGTGGAGCGTAAAACCTTATACGATTTAAAACCTAATCGTAACAAAGAAACAGTTATTCAACGCCTTTCTGAAATAAAAGACAATACTTATATTCAATACGTCACAATGGACATGTGGAAACCTTACAAAGATGCAGTGAATACAGTTTTACCACACGCTAAAGTTGTCGTAGACAAGTTTTACGTTGTCCGAATGGCTAACCAAGCGTTAGAAAGTGTTAGAAAAGATCTCAAAGATAAAATGACCGCCAAGGAAAGGCGTATCCTTATGCGTGAGAGGTTTATTCTTCTAAAACGTAAACATGACCTAACCGAGCGTGAATTATTCCTATTAGAGACTTGGTTAGGTAATCTTCCTGAATTGAAAGTAGCCTATGAACTCAAAGAAGAGTTCTACTGGATATGGGATACTGATAATCCTAGAGAAGGCAAAATACGTTATAGCCAATGGAGACACCATTGCATTAATAGTAAGTCTAAAGGCGCTTATAAAGACCTTGTAAGAGCTGTAGACAACTGGAACCAAGAAATATTCAATTACTTCGACAAGAGGCTTCCACGCTTATACAGAGTCTATTAACAGTATTATCAGGCAAGTAGAACGTATCGGTAGAGGTTATCAATTTGATTCCTTACGAGCCAAAATACTGTTCAATGAGAATCTCCATAAGAAGCGTGAACCACGATTCAATTCGAGTGCTTTTGGAAATGGTATGGCGAACAATAACTTTGACTTACCAGAAGTGACAGACCACGACATTACGGACAACTTTGGTGTCGATTTTTCCACATTTATTAAGATATTGGAGAAGGGTGACTTATAAGCCCTTTTCCACCATAAAGTCCAAATACCCTATTTTCGTACTTCCAAATGTTAGTTGACATCCTACTAAAATCATGAGAATATATATTTGTGTTCTTTATAGAGAAAAGAAATAGTTTTAAAGATTTGCATAAGAAAATAATAATTTCCCACTTTATAAAGGTAATAATCATCCGCAAATCTAAGAAGTTCAGTGTGGGATAAATCCACGCAAAAAAAGATATACATAACTGTTCGTTATAATGAAATTATCGAGGAGGAACAAAGGTGGAAAGTGCACTACGAATTTTACATGTGGTAGAAAGTATGAATCAAAGTGAGGTAGGAACGATGCTGATGAACGTCTACCGTAACTTGGACCGAAGCAAAGTGCAATTTGATTTTTTAACAAATGAAGAAGGAGATTATGATCAGGAAATACATCAGTTAGGCGGTCTTATATACCGTATTCCGTCGATAAACGAAGCTGGAATAAGGGGTTATCGAAAATCATTACGCCAATTTTTTAAAGGACATCGGTTTTACATTGTTATGCATTCGCATATAGATCAAATGAGTATCTACCCCTTAAGAGCAGCAAAAAGAACAGGGATACCTGTAAGAGTAGCTCATAGCCATAGTACAAAAGGTAACGCAATAGGAGCGGAAAAGGTGTTAAAAGAGATAGCCAGCTCATTAATTCCACTCTATGCCACTCATTTTTTTGCTTCTTCACCTGAAGCGGCAGAATGGTTGTTTAAAAGAAAGGCCAATCAGGTGGAAATCATGTTTAAAGCAATCGATTTAGAGCGTTTTTGTTATTCGCATTCATTGAGAGAGCAAGGAAGACAGGAACTCGGCATCATCGATAAGGAGTTTGTCATTGGTCATATTGGTCGGTTTACGGCCCAAAAAAATTATCAATATTTAATAGAATTATTTGTAGGATTCCGGAGAAGAATTCCGCAATCAAAATTAATATTAGTAGGAGATGGACCGTTACGAGCTGAAATCGAAGCAAAAGTGAAGCAATATCGCATCCAAGATCATGTGATTTTATTAGGAGCGAAAGAAGATTTGGGGAAATGGTTACAAGTATTTGATTTGTTTATTTTCCCTTCTTTATCCGAAGGGTTACCACTAACTCTAGTAGAAGCACAAGGTGCAGGATTGCCGATTATTGCTTCAGACAGTATATCGAAGGAAGTTGATTTGGGAGAGGGACTAGTTCAATTCATTCCTGTAGATAATAAAAGAAAGTGGTTAGAAGCGATGTATGATGCTTATGAACACAAATCCAGAAATCCTATTGAGCCCGAAATATTAATAAACAATGGATATGATCTAAAGCAAGTAGTTCATCAAACGGAGCAAACGTATTTGCAACTAAGAGATGATGGCATATAATGTAACACTCTCTTGAGTAAAGGGAGTCTTAAAAACGCTTAATAACGTGATATAAAAAGAATATCGATGGGATTGAGGTATTGTAAAAATGATAGGGAATAATATAAACCGAATCAGAAAGAAGAAGAATTTAACTTTATCGGAGTTAGCAGAAAGATCCGATGTGTCAAAATCTTATTTAAGTAATATCGAACGGAACTTAAATGATAACCCATCTATTCAAATAGTAGAAAAATTAGCAGAAGTATTAGGGGTTGAAGTGGTGACACTGTTAGGAGAAGAAGATCAGCCGTTTACGAATGATGAGGAATGGATCGAGTTTGTCGATAATTTAAAATCCTTAGGAATAACGAAACCAGACTTTGATGAATATCGAATCATCTTTGAATTCATTAAATGGAAAAATCAAAAGGAGGCAAAGAAGTGAAAATGGATATATAGACATCTGCTTGTTTAATAACCAAGTAATGTACTAGAAATAGTTATAATAAAAAAACAATTACATATACTTGTATGAAGAATGGCCAAGAGGCTTAGGCAAGCATTTACGGTGAAAAGTGGATGGAAAGAAGGAATGTTCATGAAAAAAGTGTTAATTATAATGGATCCGTTAGACCTCGGACTTTCCATTGAACATCAATTATATCTTATTTACCGTCATCTTGAGCCTATAGCTGAAATATATATAAAATTACTCGAGAATGATTCTTTGTTTTTACAACATTTAAATAAACAGATAAAGGTAATGCTTCCAATCAGTCATGTCATTTCTTCTACTAGAAAGGATTTCCACGATCAGCGGAATTGGAGTTATACGTTGCAATCTCATTCAATCCCATTGCATATTAGAAAAGCATATTATAATTTTCCATCATTAGTCCGGTTGTATTGGAAATCTATCTATGAGAGCATAGTGGAAAGTCATATCCATTTTGATGAGGCAGTTAGTTTGTCTTCTGGTATCTCATCCTTTTACTTAAGAGATAAAGTACAAGCTGACAAGAAAATTTATTACTTTCCTATTAGACAGTTCAAAAAGGCTATAGCACCTATGATAGATCGATTACGTCAACAGGATTTGATATACACAGCTTCACAATCTATGTATCGTGAGTTAGCGAAAAATAATCATCAAATAAAGTTCTATGCAGATCCTTATTATAAAGAATCACTTTACCGCGTTTTAAAATTAGATGAAGCAATAAGGTATCATCCTCAATATTTATCTGTTTTATCAGCCAATAATTTAAAGTACAGGAGGCATATTGAAGGATTTATTCATATGATCAAGTACTTTGTAAAACAGCGGATTGCATTCAAGTGGTATCTTTATGGTGATCATCGTAATGAAACAATAATCCGGAACGAGCTCAAAACCCATCAATTAGGGGATCATGTTGTGTTTATTGGTAACATAGCCAATGTATTTCGATATTTAGAACAAGCGGATGTCTATGTGGAATGGGAGCCACAATCCGCATTAAATTTTGAAGCTGAAACAATGAACACGCCTATCATTTATATGAAAAATGAACCACCTTATTATAATCAACAGATCCTAAAGTTAATAAAAAAATATAAATGAAACGGCTTTGATTCGACTAGTTTTCACGTAAAAGTCAAAAATTCAACAAACAATGGACAATTAAAAATAAAAAATAGTAAATTTAAACCAAAATGTTCTTTAAAACGAATAAAAAATACGTTATAATAAAAATAGTTAGGAGAAAAAGTAATAGCTAAGTTAAAATTATCCATAATTTAGTAAATAAGAGGGGGAAAATAGTATGATAAAGCACACGGTAGTTGTGGCAGAGTCACAAACACTTTTTCGTGATATGATTACGAATTTTGTGGAAGACATGGAAGAGTTCCAGGTGATAGGTACATTAACAAATGGACAAGAAGTCATTAATTTTATCAAAGAGAAGGAAGTTCGTCCCTTTTTAATTTTATTGGATATTCATATGCCGGTTATGAATGGTTTAGAATGTGCAAGAAAATTAAAGGAAATGTACCCAAACATTAAAATCGTTTTATTATCTGCTTTTGATGACGAAGAGTCAATCGAAACAGTGTTATCTGTTTCAGCAGATGGATACATATTAAAAAGTTCAGGATTAGATGAATTTAAAGATACACTTCGTTTTATTATGGATGGTAAATTTGTTGCTCCTCAGACATTAGTTCAGCACTTTTCACAGCGTTTAGATTCCTTACTTAAGATGGAACGGGAAAGTTCATTGCATTTTATTAAAGAACAGTTTAATCAACATAAAGATTTGAACAATCGTGAGTTACAAATTATTCAGTTGATGAAAAAAGGTTGGACAAACCGAATGATAGCCGATCAATTAGGGATCAGTGAGGGGACAGTCAAGAATTATTTGTCACTCATTTATAAAAAGCTTAAAATCAAAAGCCGAGTCGAACTTCTGCAAATATTGTCTGATATGACCGGCTAATCACCCTACATTTTTTCACGATATGCTCTGGGAGAAATATCATAATATTTTTTGAAAACGCGATGGAAATAAGAGTAAGAGCCAAATCCACAATTTTGGGCAATATTTTCAAGTGTCATCGTGGTATATTTCATTTGGTTAATCGCTGCAGATATGCGAATAGATTGGGCATACTCAATTAACGTTTGATTGACATGTTCTTTGAACAGATGCACACATCTTGAAACACTCAGATTGCAATGATTAGCAATGTCCTCTACTTTAAAGCCTTGTTTTGTCGCGTTTTCCTCAATGAAGCGCATCATTTTCGTTACCACATACGGACGGTAAATGTCATCCGATCTTTTATCCATCGCTCTTTGTAAAGAAACACACAGTGCACTAACCAAATAGTAGGTAAGCTCGCTGTTTCTTTCTTTTTTCGGACGTCTTTCCTCAATGATCAAATGATGCCAAAAATCTAATACAGCTTCATCTAACGTGATTTTTGCAAAGGCTGGAGCGTCCTTGAAGCGTTCGTCTATCCATTTTCCTTCACAATATAAATGAAAATCGCCGCTTTGTTGTCCTTCCTCCACATATAACTCATAATTCTCACCGGGTTTGATAATAAGTAAATCACCTTTTTCCACGACACGAGTATCAGCATTTACTTTCACCTGTGACCGTCCCTCTGTTTGAAGTCGGAATAAGTATGACGCATATCGTGATTGATGGGATGTGTGATAACGATAATTATGATAAGAGTAACCGCAAAAATTAATTTTCATATGAAAATCCTCCATTTCAAATATGGCAGTGAAACCCCCACTACTGCAAGTCTTACTTTTCCACGATGGTAACCGTCCGTAATATGCAAGAGTATATCAAGAAGTTAACGGTCGGTAACACCCTGATAAGTTTCGCTAACCAGCAGTGAAAACTCCACTACTGGAAGTCTCACTTTATAGCAAAATAGTTCATGTTTTGATTATATCATTTATGTTCAAATGAAAGGTGATCATTTATGATAATAAATAACTAATATTGCAAAATGAAAAGGGTAACAATATCAGAGCAGTCATTTTCGCTCATCATTATTTTGATTGTTAACTCTTATTCTTTACGCAAATACGAAAGGTGGAGTAGAAATTAATGAATGTTTTAATATGGAATGAATTCAGACATGAACAGCAAGACGAAGAAGTAGCAAAAATCTATCCAAATGGGATTCATGAAGCAATTAAAGGGTTTTTAGAAACAGATGATATTCATGTTGAAACCGCTATATTAGATGAGCCGAATCATGGAATTACTGATGAAAAGTTAGCAAAGACAGATGTGATGCTATGGTGGGGACATTTAGCTCATCATGAAGTAGCAGATGAAATAGTTGATAAAGTACATAAACGTGTACTTGAAGGAATGGGATTAATTGTCCTTCATTCCGGGCATTTCTCGAAAATCTTTCAAAAATTAATGGGCACTGGCTGTGACTTGAAATGGCGTGAAGCAGATGAAAAGGAAAGAATGTGGGTGGTCAACCCTTCTCATCCGATTGTCGAAGGGATTGGTGAATATATTGAAATAGAAAAAGAAGAAATGTATGGAGAACATTTTGATATCCCTGCACCAGATGAATTAGTGCTTGTCAGCTGGTTTGAAGGCGGGGAAGTATTCCGCTCCGGTTGTACCTATCGAAGAGGACATGGCAAAGTCTTTTATTTCCGCCCAGGTCACGAAGGCTACCCGACGTATTACCATCAAGATATTCAAAAAGTAATTCAAAATGCCGTAAGATGGGCTAAGCCAACAACAAGGGAATTTTCCAGCTATGGAAATGCCCAACCATTAGAAGAAATAAAACCAAAATCATAAAGGGAGATGGAATCTATGGATAAATTAAAAGTCGCCGTAATTGGCTGTGGGAGTATTGCAATTCATCGTCATTTACCAGAATATCAGGGAAATCCTTTTGTAGAAATTGTGGCTGTCTGTGATATTAAAGAGGAGCGTGCTCAGTCAACAGCATCTGAATATAACGTACAAGCGTATACGGATTATAAACAAGCGATAACAGACTCTAACGCAGATCTTGTCAGCGTTTGTTTACCGAACTATTTGCATGCGCCTGTCTCTATATTTGCTGCTGAACAAGGAAAACATGTTTTATGTGAAAAACCGATGGCAACTTCTGAAGAAGAGGCAAAGCAAATGATCGACGCTAGCAATAAAGCAGGCAAAAAATTAATGATCGCACATAATCAACGCTTTGTACCTAGCCATGAAAAGGCGAAACAATTAATCGCAAATGGTGAGATCGGTAAAGTGTACAGCTTCCGTACCACATTTGGTCATGGTGGTCCAGAAGGTTGGAGTATTGATGGAAAGGAAAGCTGGTTCTTCCGTAAAGAAGAGGCATTTATTGGTGCGTTAGGTGACCTTGGCGTACATAAAGCAGATGTCATTCGTTATATTTTGGGAACAGAATTTACTGAAGTAGCGGCGATGGTAGAATCGTCTGCCAAGGAGAACAGTGATGTTGATGATCAAGCGGTGACGATTTTACGTAGTGAGAAGGGCATTATTGGTACATTGACAGCTAGTTGGGCTTATGGAGCTGGAGAAGACAACTCAACCGTCATTTACGGAGAAAAAGGAATGCTTCGTCTTGAAGATGATCCTGCTTACAGCTTAATAGCAACCTATACAGACGGATCAAAAATCAATTATGAGCTTGGCCAAATCCAAACAAATGACAGTGGCGGCCAAACGTCTTCAGGTGTTATTGATCATTTTGTTGACAGTGTACGAAATGATTCCAAACCATTAATAGACGGAGAAGAAGGCTATAAATCATTACAAATTATTTTAGCAGCATTAGAAGCGAATGAAACGAAGAAGAATATAACCTTATAGAAGGAGGAGACAGTCATGAAACTTGGTGTATTTACGGTACTATTTGCAGAAAAAAATTTCGAAGAGATGTTGGACCATGTGAAAGCTAGTGGGTTAGATGCCGTGGAAATTGGAACTGGCGGCTACCCGGGAGATGCACATTGTAAAATTGATGAACTTTTAGAAGATGCGGTGAAACGCGATCATTATTTACAAGAGGTTAAAGATAGAGGGCTAACGATTAGTGCCTTTAGCTGTCATGGCAATCCATTAACACCTGATAAGCCATTTGCGGAAGAAAGTGATCAAATTCTTCGTAAAACAATTGAACTTGCAGGTCTAACTGGTGTACCGGTTGTCAACTGTTTTTCGGGGACTCCCGGAGACCAAGAAAACGCTAAAGCACCAAACTGGCCTGTCGCACCATGGCCAACAGAATACGCAGATGTTCTGGAATGGCAATGGGAAGAAAAGTTGGTCCCATACTGGAAAGAGATTGGAGAACTGGCTGAACAACATAACGTTAAAATCGGTATTGAATTACATGCCGGGTTTTTAGTGCACACACCATATACGATGCTAAAGCTTCGTGAAGAAACAAGCCCAGCAATTGGAGCTAACTTGGATCCAAGCCATCTATGGTGGCAAGGAATCGATCCAGTTGCAGCGATAAAAATTTTAGGAAAAGAAAATGCGATTCATCATTTCCATGCAAAGGATACTTACATTGATCAGGATAATGTTAATATGTATGGTCTTACGGATATGCAACCATATGGCAATATTCAAACAAGAGCATGGAATTTCCGATCTGTTGGATGTGGTCATGGTTTAGAAGAATGGTCTAACATGATTAGTGCTCTTCGAACGTTTGGCTATGATTATGTTGTAAGTATTGAGCATGAAGATCCTATTATGTCCGTTGACGAAGGTTTTGCTCGTGCTGTAGATAACTTAAAAGCAGTAAATATTAAAGAAAGCCCGGCTGAGATGTGGTGGGCGTAAGGAAAGGAAATCACAGATGACAAAGTTAAAAGTTGCGCTGATTGGTGCAGGAGGTATTGCGACAGATGTCCATATTCCTGCGTATCGAAAAGTGCCAGAACAAGTGGAAATTGTAGCTATAGCAGATGTCGCGTATGACAAAGCAAAAGCAGTGGCAAGTGAACATGGTATTCAAGCAGCATTTGACAATTATCACACCATGTTAAGAGAAACAGACATTGATGCTGTCAGCGTTTGTGTGCCAAATAAATTTCATAAGGAGGCAGCGATTACTGCATTAGAAGCAGGTTGTCATGTCTTATGTGAAAAGCCACCAGCAATGAATCAAGAAGAAGCAAAAGAAATGGAAGAGGCGCAGGTAAAATCAGGTAAATTGTTGATGTATGGTTTCCATTATCGTTTCCAATCGGAGACGCAGGTTGCCAAACGTTTTATTGATGCAGGCGAACTCGGTGACATTTATTCCGGACGTGTGCAAGCAATTAGACGACGTGGTATTCCAGGTTGGGGTGTATTTACTAACAAGGAATTGCAAGGCGGCGGTCCATTAATCGATATCGGTGTCCATATGCTAGATACAGCACTATATTTAATGGGTTACCCAGAGCCTGTAGTAGTCCTTGGTCAGACACATCAACAACTCGGAACAAAAAAAGGTGTCGGTTTATTAGGTGAATGGGATTATCAAAACTATACTGTCGAGGATATGGCGGTGGGGATGATAACTTTCCAAAATGGTGCATCACTCGTATTAGAATCGGCATTTGCAGCTAATGTAGAAAAGCGTGACACCATGCAAGTTTCGTTAATGGGTAATCAAGGTGGAGCAGACATTTTTCCATTAAAAATGTATCAGGAAAAGCATGATACTTTAATTGATATTACACCAGCCTATTTACCAGAAATAAATGCTCATCAAACAGAAGTTCATGCTTTTGTTACGGACTGCATTGAAGGTAATATCACAGATCGTTATGCGAAGCAAGGTACCAATATTCAAAAAATTATCGACGGACTTTACCAATCAGCTGAAACGGGTAAGGCCGTATATCTATAGGGAGGCATTACACATGGGGAAAATTGCAATTCAATTGTATTCTGTACGTGACCATACTTCAAAAGATTTTTTAGGTACTTTACGAAAATTGGGTGAAATGGGTTATGAGGCCGTACAGTTTGCCGGATTCTTTGATACACCTGCCAATGAATTGAAACAAGTAATGGATGAATCAGGTTTAGTGGCTGCTGGCAGTCATATGCCGTTTGACAGTTTAACAGGTGATCAACTAGAAGCTTCGTTAACCTATAATAAAACGATTGGTAATGATTTAATTATTTGTCCAATTTTACCGGAAGAGCTTAGAGCAGATGAAGGTGCCTATTACCGTGCTGCAGAAGAATTAAATGAGATTGGACGTAAATGCTCCGAAGCTGGATTCACTTTTGCTTATCACAATCATAATATGGAATTCTTTGATCTTGGTAATGGAAAAAGAGGCTTCGACATTCTTTTTGAGGAAACAGATCGTGAGTATGTAAAGATGGAACTCGATTGTTATTGGGCAACACATGCTGGCGTAGATCCATTACAAACGATCAAAGCATATGATGATCTAGTTGTGTCCTTACACATTAAAGATATGACAGTAGAAAATGGTGAAAAACGCAGCATTGAAATCGGAAAAGGTTCATTAGACATTACAACATTATGGGAAACAGGAGAATCTGTCGGTGTGAACTGGTATGTAATTGAACAAGAACAATTCGACGGTGATCCGCTCGAAAGTGCTGAAGAGAATGTTGTTAATTTGAAAGAAGTAATTGGAAAGCAATGATAGGAGACTGCTTTCAATCAAGGTTTTGCCTTATTTGACCAACGAAACTTGTAAGGAAGCTAACGTAGTAATCAATAAAACCTCACTTTACGACAACGGCTCGTAAAGTGAGGTTTTTTATTTGTAAGTTATAAAATATTGTTAAAATAAAGATTGGCTCAGATATTTGGGTGATAAGCCAAAAAAATTAAGATTCGGGTATGATAGTTATAGCAACAGTACGAGTTTGAGTATCTTTATTCTTTACAGATGTAGATTGATAGTATTTAACCATTAAATCATTTAGCTCTTTTTGAAATTTGGCAAAGGTTTCATCATCGAGTTTTGTTTCTAATAAAGAGAAGGTGGACAGATCTTCGGCTCCCTTATCTTCAACTTTAGAAAGATAGCTTTGGTATTGATTCATAAGTGATAATTGATAATAAGAATAATAGTTGACTTTATTTTCATTAGAAGTATTTCTCCACTCTTCAGGTGTTAGTTTTGCTTCCTCTTCGTTTAAAGTATAATATTTTTCTGTTACCGATCGTACTTTTTTTTCCTTTGTTATACGAATGATTCCAGCATCTAGTAGTGTTTGAATGTGACGATATAGGGTAGCTTGAGGTACATCCTTTATAATGCCTAACATTTCAAAAGTAGTTAGACCATTATCACCACTTCTCATTAATGCTTGAATTATTTTCATTCTTACAGGGTGTATTAAAAGTTCAGCTTTATTAACCATAATCTGACTCCTTATTAAATGATTTCCTTCAAATAAGTACAAATAAATTTTCCATGGTGTTCATCGTTCGTAGAAACCAAACAGGTGGAAGTCTCGCTTTATTGATTTAACACATATTACAACATAACTCCTATATGATAGATTGTCTGCATCTAACTAATCATATCATTATTATAAATAATAATAATCTTTAAAACAATATTTAAAAAAATAGTGTAATAAATCTGTTTATGTGTTATCATTATTGATAATGATAATGAAAAGTGGTGGGAGTGAATAACATTGGAGCTGAATTATAGTTTAGAGGAGTTAAAAGCGTTGGATTTAACTCCAATATTAATAATCGCTTTACCAATAATAGTTATTGTGTTGATTTTAGTTGTGGTTGCTTTAGTAGATCTGTACAAGAATCGTAACAAAAGAAAGAATGTATTAATTTGGACGTTGATAATTATTTTCTTTAACACAATTGGACCCGTTCTCTATTTTGTAATGGGAAGAAAGGATCGTGACGACTATGAAATTAGAAATTAAAAATGTTACCAAGAAATTTAGTGAAAAAACAGCTGTTCATAATTTTTCTATGGAATTACATTCTGGGGAATGCATTGGCTTAATTGGCCCGAATGGTGCAGGGAAGTCAACACTTATCAAAATGATTGCCGACATTGTTGATCCTAGCATGGGGGAAATTATACTTGATGGCAATAAAATATCAAAAGTAAAAAGCAGAATAGGTTATTTACCTCAATATCCAAATTTTTATAAATGGATGACAGCCAAAGAAACCCTTACCTTTATGGGACAACTTTCAGGATTAAAAAAAGAAGAATTAATCAGAGATATCCCTAAAGTTATGGATAAAGTTGGGTTAAATGGAGAAGAGAATGTAAAGGTCCGAAACTTTTCAGGAGGAATGAGACAAAGACTAGGCATTGCACAGGCCATACTTCATAAACCAGCTTTAATTGTGATGGATGAACCAGTGTCTGCTTTAGATCCGATTGGACGTAGAGAAGTTATAAATATTATTCAAGGAATAAAAAAAGATACGACCATTTTGCTTTCAACTCATATTTTAAGTGATGCGGAAGAAATCTGTGAGCGATTTGTCATTATAAAGAATGGTGAGAAAATAGAAGATACATCAATGTCTGATTTATTAAAAAAACATAATCAAAACAAATTAATTTTTGAAATCACTCCACAGAGTTCGGGATGGGTCAATACTCTAAAAGAGTTAGATTACGTCAAAAATGTAGCAGTGTTCGGAACTAAAGTAAAGATTGAAGTTGAAAATATAGGGCGGAATAAAGATATGATAATCAAAAGTGCACTGGAACATAATGTTGAACTATTGAAATTTGAAATAGATAACGATAGTTTAGAAGATATTTTCTTGAAATTGGTGGTGTAAAGGTGAATAATCTTAGTGTTTTAACTAAAAAAGAATGTACTCAAATGACACGTGAATTAAAGATTATATGGTTGCCTCTAGTATTTATATTTTTGGGCATAATACAACCGGTAGTTAGTTACTATATGCCATTTCTCTTAAAAGCGTTTGCAGGTAATGAGGGAATTACCATTGATCCAAACATGGCAGCACAAAAAGGTGAAGAGATTTTAGCTAGTACGTTAGGGTCACAGTTTGATCAATTAGGGATTATGATCATTATTGTTTCACTAATGGGAGCTGTTCAATCTGAAAAAGCTAACGGCATGCTGGCATTTATTTTAACAAGACCCATCAAGGTAATAGAATACCTAGGTGCAAAGATTATCTCTAATTTTCTCTTTGTTGCTACTAGTGTGATAGTTGGATATACGGTATCAGGGTTATATGTAAATGTTTTATTTACTGATGTCCAGTTTGCTAATATGCTAACAGCCTTATTTTTGTACTTAATATGGGTGTTATTTATTGTATCGTTTATCACAATGGTAAGTACAATTTTGAATAGCCAAGGAATCATCGCACTTACTTCTATCGTTTTTTTACTAGGTTGTAGGATAATTGCTGGTTTCCATCCCATAATAGATTCTGTTAACCCGGCAACAGTCAGTAAACACGCGATGGAATATTTAGTTATAGGAACGGTCGATTCAAGAATTGTAGGTAGTGTATTCATTACACTTTTATTAACAATCATGATGATATCCATCTCCAACATATGGATATCGAAAAAGAAATTCCATGTAGATTAATTTTGAAATTTTTTCTATTAGCATAGGAGGTTTTAATATTGTTAGAGCTTAAAAATATAACAAAAAGTTACGGGGAAAAAGATGTATTAAAAGGTGTGAATTTAAAGGTTCAAAAAGGAGAAGTAGTAGGGTTTGTAGGAGGAAATGGTGCAGGTAAAACCACTACTCTCAAGATTATAACTGGAATATTAGAGTGTGATCAAGGAGCTGTTAAAATAAACGGAGTTTCTAGAAGTAGTGACGTAGAGTATAAGCAACAATTTTTCTTTATACCTGACACGATTAATGTTTTCAAAAATGTATCTGGTTATGATTGGATTGTTTTTTTAATGAACTTATATAAAGTCAAGGAGTATGAAAAGTTGGAGAATTATATTGATAGATTTAATATGCAAAAATCTATAAAAAAGCCTATAGGAGCTTTTTCCTATGGTATGCTACATAAAATGTCGCTTATAGCTGCGTTTACTATAAATCCACCAATTATTATATTGGATGAACCACTAAACGGTTTAGATCCAAAGGCAGTGTTAGTATTTAAAGAATTATTAAAAGAATACACCTATTCAGGAGGAACTGTTTTCTTTTCTACACATTTGCTTGATGTAGCAGAAAAGATATGTCATACAGTGGCGCTATTAAAAGATGGAAAGATTATTTTACATGACCAAATAAGAAATATTATTGGGGAGAAATCTTTAGAATCGTTCTTTATGGAGGCTGAAATATATGAAAGAAGTTTACCAATTAACTAAATTTTTCATTTCCTCATATTATAACAAGCCGAAACAAACTAAACTTCAAGTAGTATTGCTCATTGCTTTCGTTTATTTATTTATACAAATAACAGTGATTAATTTGTTTGTCTATTTAATTACTGACACGCATATTTTTATAGTCTTAAATCTAGTATTTTCTAATATAATTGTATTTGTTTTTGTCTGTTATTTATCGTTTTCACATTTTTTTGAATACCATGAGTTTCAATTATTAGCGCCATTGCCTCTTTCATATAAAAAAATTGCTATCGCTAAATTGATAAGTAGTTTGCTAGTACCTTTATTGGTATCCTTAGTTCCTCAGATCGTCACATTTCTCATTTTGGTCTTTGACTTCAAAATAATAGAGGCGATTCAATTACTTATTTATGTCCCTTTTGTTAATGCATTCACTGCAATGTTTTTACTTTTTATGCTTTCCTTTATTAATAGGTATTACTATAAGTTTAAAAGCAAAGTTACTTACTTATTTACAAATATTGTAGGGGTTATGTTAATCATGTTTGGTTGTTTTGCTTTTTATGAGAAACATTCACAAGTTAACATTACCGTTCTGTTATCATCTATCAAATTAACTAACTTGGAGAGATTTAGTAATTCAATGAACAGAATACTAAGTTACATTTTTGACACCTTAAATTCTATTCCAGTGTTAAAATATTTAATAGCCCCTATAGTATCAACTAGCTATAAGAACTATTTCATCATTGTATGTTTCCTCCTCCTAATAATCGGCAGTGTAATGTACTATCTAACTATAAAAAATGTAGTACTGAATTACGCTAGAAATGCTCTAAGTAATAATTCTAACGGAGGAATAAAAAGGACTAAGGTTTATATCACACCATATCAATGGTTCAATTATTTACAAAGGGAGATATGGGTCATAAATACCGAACCTTATTTTAAGATGCAAGTAGTCTTAGGTATCTTATTCCCTCCTGTATGTACAACCGTCATTATAATATTAATCAATTATGGAGTCGTGCCTATAGATTTTTATGGTGCAAGTGAAGTTGTTTTTGATAAATATTTTGCTTACGCCATTCTTTTCTTTTGCTGTATCAATAACATAAGTGGTACCCCATATTCTAGAGAAGGCAAGTATTGGTATTTACTCAAATGTTCGCCGTTAAATAATCAATCGGTTTATTTTTCTAAAGTGGCCATAGCGTCTATCATAAGTATAATCGCTTTGTTGCTTAGTTATATGATATTAGCTGTTTTTGGCTATTGGCATAACGATACAATTTTTACATTAATGATAATTGCTTCCCTAGTAGTCTGCTATAATCTTTTAGCACCTTTATATGATAGGAAGCATCCTTTAACTGAGTGGGGAAATCCTTCTGAGGCAGTGAAGTCCAATCTAAATGTATTGGTAAGTCTGTTATATGGTTTGCCGTTACTTTTTATTATGGCCATGGTTCACCTTAGTATGATTTGGTTAAAGCTTAACCCTGTATTTGTCGCCTCCATCATACTAATGTTAATGTTTGTGACACTCTTCATTTTGATTAGCATATTGAGGAAAAAATTATAATTTAGGGATCATCTCTCATATGTAGACTTAATTAGGTAAGTATTATTGAAAATATTTCACACCGATTTTTGAATAGTGAAGTGACTGAAATTAATATTAACTTCACTTTCCAGATGTCAACGAAAATATTCCTGTGATCAATGAATGTTTACTTAGAGTTTTTTCTGTTTTGGCTAGTTATTTTAGTCTGTTCATGCCATACATTAAGATAATCTGCAACAAATAATAAAAGTAAAGAAATGATTATTTTGGCTCGTTTTGGGGTAGAAGTAACTATATATTAACCTAATGGAGGGGTTAAGCTATGTTAAAGAAGCTATTCAGGCAGAAAGAAGTGAATACAGACTTAATGGCACCATTGACGGGAAAAGCAATACCATTAGACCAAGTACCTGATCAAGTCTTTTCCCAAAAAATGATGGGGGATGGTGTAGCGATTGAGCCAACAGATAAACAAGTGGTATCTCCTATTGATGGTGAAGTAGCGGACGTATTTAAGACAAAACATGCGATTAGTCTCAAAACGGATGGCGGAGCTGAAATTTTAGTGCACATGGGTCTTGAAACCGTTGAATTAGATGGAAAAGGTTTCGATATTCAAGTAGAGGATGGACAAAAGATAAAAAAAGGAGATCCATTAGCTACATTTGATATTGATACCGTTGCAGCGGAAGGATACAAAACAGTGACACCCATTATCTTATTAAATGGTGAAGATTTTGCGGTGACTAATATCGCGAGTGAACAAGATATCGAATCCGAAAAAGATATTTTATTTCATATTGAGAAAAAATAACTAGATAAAAGATATGGGTTATTGTCTAATGGGCCTGGTTTAAAGATGCAAAACTGTAAATAGCTAACAAAAATGAGGTGCAATTCGCACCTCATTTTGAATGTGATTAATATGCGATTGCGTTTTCTATTTTAAGTGAGCTGATGTTAAGAACAGAAGAAGTTGCAAATAAATTCAGGAATCTGCAAGTAAATTAGTAAAGTTGCAAATAAATTCCTGCAAATGCAAATAAATTAGTAAAGTTGCAAATAAATCTTGGAACTTGCAAAAAAAAGCGAGAACAATTAGAATGTCATATCTGCCTTAGGTCTCACCTGCATCATAATCTTTGTCACATATTGCTCCTCACTGTTTTTAACGACAGTGTCATAAATATATTCTTCTAAAACATAATCTCCTAATTCTAGATTTAATCGTTCCAGCTCTGACAAAAGTCGTTTATAGGTATGGTGAATTTTCTTATCTTCCCCTTTATGGTATCCGATTAAAAAGTCACCTTTTATAGTCTTTAGGTATGGGTTATCCTTCTGAGAATGAAGTTGTTTTATATATAAATAACTATAATTAGTAAACTCACCCTTCAGCACTTGTTCTCGTTTAGTTAAGCCACCGATAGGGTATCCGGTATCAATATGTAATTTGTACAATTCCTCAACAAAGTCTGAGAACACTTCAAAAAATTCCTCATCTGAAATATTCTCGATATTTTTACTTAAATAATATGTTTGTTCCGGTAATCGTTCAACACTAACTTGATCAAAATCTATACTTGATGCTTTATTCATTAATTCAATTTGTGCATCGATCATATTCTCTTTCATTTCTATTTCCATCCGTTGTTTCGCTACTTTTTCTTTCTGTTTATGCATAATTGATAAGAATTTTTCTGGTGATTTATGTTCAACATATTTACGAATATCATGTAGTGACATGCCCAGATCTTTTAACAAAGTTATGAGGGTAAATAACTCTAATTGGTGAATGGAATAATAGCGGTAGCCTTTTTCGTTTTTTAGCATAGGTGATAAAAGACCAATTTGATCATAATAAAAAAGAGTTTGCTTGTTTACTCTGCAAAGTTTGGCAAATTCACCTGTTGTGAAATATTTAACATTTTTGTCAGTCATTTTTCAACACTCCAGTCTTGACTATATAGTTACTATATACCATAAGATGATTTAGTACACAACAATTAGAAATGGAGAAATGACATTGAAACAATCAATCTTTCGAAATCGCACATATATGTTATTGTTAGTTGCAGGTATTTTGGCGATTGTTGGCTTTAGTATGTTTCTGACAACGACCTCTTGGTATATCATCAATGTATTAAGTTCACCTGGCATCTTGGGAATTGCTTTAATTACGGCAACAGTGCCACGTTTACTATTAATTACTTTTGGTGGAGTATTGGCAGATAAGTACAAAAAAACAACAATTATGTTTGGTACTAACTTGCTGCAAGCACTAGTACTTTTTTGTATTTATTGGCTTGTGGCAAGTGACTCGATGACACTAGCTTTATTATTCGTTACGGTAGGTTTATTTGGTATGCTGGATGCATTTTTTGGACCAGCTAGCTCATCACTGATACCGAAAGTAGTGGAAAAATCGCAATTACAGCAAGCAAATGCTTATTTCCAGGGTATAGATCAAATATCCTTTATTATCGGTCCAATCCTTGCAGGTGTAATCATGGAAACTAGCTCTATAGCGACTAGTTACTTTGTGGCGACTATATTGGTTTTGTTATCTGCTTTCGTAGTTTTTCCACCTTTTATTAAGGAAGGACCAGTAGAGCATAAGGGTGACCAAAGTACGTTAGAAGATTTTCGTGAAGGTATTGCCTATATGAAATCTTCTACATTCTTATTAACAGGGATTATTGTGTTGATCACGTTAAATTTCTTTGTATTTGGTGGACTGCAAATTGCTATGCCATTATTAGTTGATCTTCTTGGCGGAACACCGATTAATTTAAGTTTGATGGAGGTTAGCTTAGGGGTTGGTATGGTAATTGGTACGCTGATTATGAGTTTTGTAAAAGTGAAGCGTAAAGGCTTTACATCGCTAATGGGACTTATGGCTTCATTACTTTTCTTAATTATTTTTAGTATTGCAACTAATTTAATGCTCCTGACAACTATATTGTTTTTTATCGGATTTTCGATTGCATTTGTGTTCATCCCTTTTTTTACAGCAGCTCAAGAAAATACCGAAAATCGAATCATGGGGCGAGTAATGAGCATTATCTTCTTAGCGATGAATGGTTTTGATCCAATTGCATATGGTGTTGTAAGTGCATTAGCTTCAGCAGGAATGAATATCCAGTTAATTTTGCTTGCCGCAGGAGTGATAGGTATGGTTATTGCTGTTTGTGTATGGTGGAAAGGAAAAGCATTTGTTAGAGCTTATTAACTATAGTAACAATCTAAACAAGGCGATCATCAAAGGTCGTCTTGTTTTGTATAAACTATTTTGGAATATTATGTTAGTATTAAGTCATTGAACAAGACATTATTATGAAGTAGTGAATGTCTATATAAACCAAGCGGAGGAGATGAGATAGAATGATTCACGCTAAAGAGGTTTTATTAGATCAGTTGCTGGCAAACGTAAATGATCGAAGCTGGTATGCTTCCTTTGAAGAAGCAGTTGACGGCATTTCAAATGAGGAAGCCTTTTGGAAACCTGATAAAGGAAGTCATAGTATCGCAGAAATTGTACAACATCTTATTTACTGGAATGAAGTTTGGCAAATCCGGTATGAAAATTCCGATTTTAATGCTCAACAATCTCTAGCGGAAAATGCGGATAGTTTTCTTATACCCGAAAACAGGAGTTTCCCCGAGCTTAAAGAGAGATTAATAAAGGTACTATTACGCTGGCAAGAATTGATTACCGAAGAGAAGTTAGAATCCAGTGTTAATGGTTTTCCAGTAAAAGCTGAGTGGTGGGCATTAATTGCAAATGTAACCACGCATAATGCTTATCATATTGGCCAACTTACTTATATACGTAAAATGAATAAGGAGTAGTCAGAGTTGATGAAGCGGTAACAGTCTAATGAAATCTTAGACTAGATGTAAAGTTTGTGTAGTATAATAATCAAAAATGAAAGCGTATTAAAAATAGAAGGAAATCAGGGAAGGAGTATTTTCATGTTTTATCGCAGGAAGTTTTACATTGTGAAAAAAGAGTTTGTAGAAATCTTTAATTCTCATTTTAATAACACTAATTTGCCGAACCAATTAAAACATGGAGCACGATTGATTGGCCGCTGGATGAAGGAAAATGATGATGATACGGTAGAAATTTTTGCTATATGGGAATATGATACTTATGAAGAATACTTAGATATTGAGTCCAAAGTAAGAAGTGACAAAGCCCATGTTAAAAGAGTTCAAGACTGGTATCAAAAAAATGGTGGTAGAGAACGTGTATTTAATGATTATTTCTTGGAAGTTAAGAACGAAGCGATCGAATCCACGGTGAAGGGGAGTGAGTCAACAACTCGTGATTAAACCACGAGTTGTTGACTGATAATCAAAAGTTCTCAATCAACTTACTTTATTTTTTGTTAGCCTTAATCAATCCATCAATTAATTCCCAAATTAATCCTACGACTAGAAGAACTAAAATCCATAATGTAGATTGATTCCAGATCATACTTACAGTTCTATATCCATCACTATTTTCAGTAATTAAACCTGCTTGTGTAAGATCAAGAAGAAAATCAGGGTTCCAAAATGCATTTCCATTTATCATAAATAATACAGCGATAGTTGAAATCCCATTAACTATTGCTATATAAGTGACTAGCTTGTAGGTCCACTTACCGTATATGAGCTTAAGACATTCTTTTGTTATTCCAATACCCATAATAAGAATAATGAATAACAAGGAAGTAGTATAAGTTTCGTTATTTAAAAACGGAACCACATCAGAAACCCCATCTTGAAAAATCCAGACCCCTAGGTATTCATTATAAAAAACAAACATGATGGTTAATAACGTATAAAATGTAATACTCACTATTGGCTCACAGTACTTGATTTGTCTTTTTTCATCGGGAATGGGAGCTAAATCCGATGGTTTCCATTCTGTTCCAATCTCTAAATCTTTTGCTTTAATTTCCCCGAACTGGTCCGCGATGGCAAAGCCAAATGTTGTCCAGCCAAAAGCTGCTGGAAGAGCGGTAACAGATGCAACAATTAAATCAACAAAATGATCCAAAATGGTAACTGGATTTATTATAGTTTTTAAAATAAATCCTATTGATATGGATAAAGCAATTGATATGAAAACAAATTTTAATACCAGCATGTAAGTGTCAAAAAGTTCTGGTCCAATTAGATATTTTTTCGTTCCTTTATATTTTTGAGCTAATTGCCTCGGATCTCCTAGTTCCATTAATACTTCTTCCACATCATTATCTGTAATACCCTCACCTTGGACTCGTTCCTCTAACATATCCTCAATTAAACTGCGTAGTTCTTTGGCAATATCCTCCCTTTGTGATTGAGGGAGCTTCTGAGTGACAGCATAAATATAACGGTCAATCATCTCCATCCTTTTTGCCTCCTTTAATGTCAATAACATTACTCATGCTTTCTACAATTTGTTGCCATTCAACGATCAACAGTTTATAAACTTCTTTACCTGTTTCACTTAATAAGTAATATTTACGTGGTCTCGTTTCCGCTGTGTCCCATTTACTTTCCAGTAGTCCTTGTTTTTCTAGTCTTCTTAAAAGTGGATAAAGTGTCCCAGGTTCTACGTGAATTCCTTTCTCCTCCAACATGTTGACAAGCGAGTAGCCATATTGGGGTTCTGATAGTTGACTCAACACACTGATCGTAATCGTTCCTCGTCGCAATTCTTGCAATAGTTTATCCAAATATTCATTCGCATCTTTCATCTTATCAACTCCTACATGTAGTATACTGTATGTCGCACACTATTGTAAAGTGCAAAATATGATTTATCTCAAAACATTTGTAAATAACCATGCCTTCACGAAAAGTAGGAGAGCCCCTACATACGTTTCTACAGGTAAAATTAATGTTCAACACCATGATGAAACAATCATGGATTATGAGAAAAATAAGGTGAAGTTTTTAATGGAATATTATGTTAAAATAATGTAAGGGAAGAAAGGAGATAAAACATTGAATATTTTTCATTACCATCACTGGACAAATTTACTGGAAGAAACAGAAAATTTCTATGTTCAACACGGATTTGATGTCATGGGACGCTATGCCAAAGGGAAGAAAGGTATTGAAACTTACCATCTACCTTTGAAATGGTAAGACTTTCGAGATGAGAGTCCGTTGTTTAGAATCATTGAAGTGAGAAAAGGTAAAGTGAATGTAGCGTTTGGATTTGGGAAGAAACCGATATTTGACCATATTGGCTTTCTTGTTACGAAAGAAGAACACACTGCTATATGTAAAAGGGCAAATCAATTAGGTTGGAATATCAATGAAGGTGAAAGGAGAACTTTTATCGGATAGATGGATAAGTGGAGATATAAAATTGTCATATGAATTTACTGTCATGACACAAGAAGAAGCTGAAGATATTGCATTTAACTGGCATTACGATGATGAATATTCATTTTATGATATGGAGGCTGACCAAGAAGATTTAGATGAATTCTTAAACCAAGAGAAACGAGGCACTTCGTCTTTTTCGGTAACAAAAGAAAATGATTTGATTGGCTTTTTGAGTATAAATAGGATTGGTGACAAAACGCTTGATATTGCCTTGGGAATGAGACCGGATTTAACAGGATTAAGAAAAGGGGAAGGCTTTTTAAGAAAATGTATAGATTTTCTTAACACTGAATATGAACCACTAAAAATAACCTTATCAGTCGCAACATTTAATAAAAGGGCGATTAAAGTTTATAAAAAAGTTGGATTTATAGCAGTACAAACATTTATGCAAGAAACAAATGGTAGTACATTTGAGTTTCTTAAAATGGAATATAAATACTAAATAAAATACGAGGGGGGAAAGGAGAAAATGGCATTAAGAGATAAAATAATATTAGAAGAAATTTCCGACAATGATATTAATGGATTGTTCACATGTTACTCTAATCATGAAGCAATGAAGTCATTTGGAAGAAAGCCAATTAAAACAATAGAAGAAGCAACCGATATTCTGAGAGAAAGTATAAAAATGAAAGAAGAAAAAACAGGAGTAAAATATGTAGCAAAAATAAAAGATGCACTAGATACTGTAGGGTTTATCACATTAAAAAGATATAATTCTACCCATTCTCGAGCAGAAATTGACTATTTAGTTTTACCTGAATGCCAGAGAAAAGGTGTTGCGTCAAAAATGGTAAAACTATTTCTTAAAGATGTAGCAAACAATTGGGAGTTAGAGAGGCTTACGGCATATGTAGATATGGATAATTATGCTTCTGCTCGATTGTTAGAAAAATATAATTTTGTCAACGAAGGAATTCTACGCTCATGGGTACGTGAAGGCGATGAGTTTCATGATGTTTATTCGTATCGTGTTCTCTTGTCAGAATGGTTTGCCGATAGAAGTTCTGAATAAAAAAGATTCACTCTTGGTATTTTATATCAAAATAAATCGAAGAATTATTACTTAAAGATGTAAGGTGGATATATGAGAAAGGTAATAAAATTTACTCTGGGGATTTGTTTCATATTATATTTATTTGTATTGATCATACTATTATTTTTTGAAAACAGAGGATATACTGGAACAAACCTGTCTTTGATAGAATACGTAAAGAACACTTCGAATTTCATACCGTTTAACACCATATATTTTTATGTACAGGCAATGTTTAATGAGACTATAAATACAAATATAGTTGTCCGAAATATTATTGGTAACATTATAGCTTTTATGCCGATGGGGGTGTTCCTACCGATCTTTATAAAGAGATCAAATAGCGTGACTAGGTTCACCATTTCCATGATTGTACTCATCTTATGTATCGAAACAATCCAAGCACTTACAAGAAGAGGAAGTTTTGATATAGATGATTTAATTCTTAACGTGTTTGGTGCTTTGCTAGTTTTTACTATTTGGAGATCCAATATTGTTCAGAAACTTGTATTTCCGTGATATGACATATTTGGAAAAGGAAGTAGCATTTACTTAGATGAAAGATCTTTGTTAAGCACAATATTACTTGGTAGAGGGTGAGAAAGTGAAAAACGAAAAGCTCATCGAAAAATACGATAAACAGGCTAAGATGTATGAAAATAATCGTGCGAATCAAAAGCTTGCTCGATGGAGAAATAAAATAATAAAAAACGCGTACGGAAAAGTCTTGGAGGTTGGAATTGGAGCGGGAGCAAATTTCCCCTATTATGATAGGAATAATGTTGAGGTAACAGGGGTTGATTTTAGTTCAGAGATGATCAAGGGCGCCAAGAGAACAGCATCACAACTTCAAGTGAAAGCTAAATTTATACAGGCAGATATTGATGAGCTGGTTTTAGAAGACAACTCTTTTGATTGCATCGTATCAACGCTTTCACTTTGTAGTTATCCCGATCCAATTGTTACATTAAATAAATTTAATCATTGGTGCCGTAAAGATGGGATTATATTGTTAATGGAACATGGATTGAGTTCTAATAGCTTTCTTTCCTTCGGTCAAAAAATGATTGATCCACTACATAAAAAGATTTCTGGATGTCATTGTAACAGAAATATCAATGAGATAATGAGAAATTCAAACCTTCAGGTCGATCATATCGAACGTTATTGGTCAGATATCCTCTATTTAATATGGGCGAAGCCAGTTCGATCATAATTAAGTCACTTGTTCTATAGTAACAGAAAGGTAAATAGAGTCACAGAAGGGGGGATTCAAATGTCAAACCATAAAAATGAAAAAATACTATCAGGAGGAAATGTCTCGAACGTTTATCGTTCGGGAAATACTGTACGAAGAGAGTTAAAGAAAGAAAGTCCAAACATTCATAAATTACTAAAGCATTTGGAAACAAAAGGTTTCAGTTATGCACCAAGGTTTTTAGGGATTGATGAAAAAGGGAGAGAGATTTTATCTTTTATTGAAGGGGAAGCTGGTAAATACCCTGTAAAAGAGTATATGTGGTCTGATGAAGTCTTGGTAGAAATAGCGAAAATACTCCGTCTTTATCATGATTCTGTGAGTGATTTTTCATATGATAGCTGGCAACCGATTGATAACACCCCTCAACCATTTGAAGTACTATGCCATAATGATTTTGCAATATACAACATTATATTTCACCATGAAAGACCAATAGGTATTATTGATTTTGATGTTGCTGGACCTGGTCCAAGGCTTTGGGATATGGCTTACACTCTTTATACCTGCATCCCCCTAAGTAGATTTTATCTTTCTGAAAAAGGCGAGAAAGTTTATTATCATTCATCACAGCATGCTAATCGTATAAAGGAGAGAGTTAGAATTTTCTTTGAAGCTTATGGGGAAAGGATGGAAGAAGAGTATTTAGAAATGGTGCTACTCCGTTTAGAAGGGTTATGTAAAACTATTATAAGAAAAGCCAGTGAAGGAGATACATCGTTTCAAAATATGATTGATGAAGGACATCTTTCCCACTATCAATACGATATTCAATTTATTCGTAATCATCGGCAAGAGTGGGTTTAAGATAAGTTTTTGTTAGGCGTGAGTATAATTAAAAACCAATCTTTTTCGGAAAAGGCATAAAGAATATTCTAATTCCATATGCCTTTTGTATTTTTGAATATCTACTGTTGATCTCGTGCTTCATCTTTAATTTCTTCTCTCATACCTGAAATTGCTTCTTCTCTACGACGATTTTTCTCGATAATTTTTTCTTTTTCTTCTGAAGAAGCAAACTGCATCGTCTCGTGTGCTTCTTCTATATTTTCTATTGTATCTTGCACCTTGTGTTGTAATTTTTCCACATTATCTGAGCGATCATCTGGATTCGGCTGGTTCTGTTGCTTTGTCACTCTCATTCCTCCTTTACATATCATTAATTATATTATGAGTAAGCTGGAAAATAATATGTATGCACTATATTTCGATTTATAGAAAATCATAACTGAATAATTAACAGAGCTTGGACATATTTTCTTGTATGGAGGAGGTATGTTCATGAAAGTATTAGTTCTCCGTTTGAAATTCAAAAGGATGGTTCTTTTTCTGTTGTTCGTTTATCTTGCTATCGTATTATTGGGAAACTTAGTTAGTGAAGATACAACCATTATTAGAATGAGGTTGATGAGAGACGGGTATATTATCCCTTTTTCTACTATTGCAAACTATCTGTTTAACGTTCTTCAGAAAGAAGTCTCCCTCTTCAAGCGTGTGAAGGGCGTAGCCCAACGGTAAGGGGGAGATGAATTTCGGTTGGGCGAGAGCCCAAAGTTTTTTATTTAGTCTTTTTCCTCAATATGGTATTATAACAATGAAATTAGACAGTAACAATCATTCAGTATTCTTGATGTATTACCATCTTGTGTTAGTCGTGAAGTATCGAAGAAAAGTAATAGATGATACGATTTCGGATTATGCCAAAAATAAATTTGTGTCATTGAGTGAAAAATATAATATCACATTAGT